>NZ_JAKGBH010000042.1:0-37028 GCF_021532515.1 Pseudoalteromonas sp. PAST1
CGATCAACTGCTTGTAACTCATGGTATCTACTCTTGTTTTTTGGCGATTACAGAGTACCACCAACAGGCAGTTGATCTCTTCTCACCGTTTAACCATGAGTGGTGCACTTATTATCTGAATTCGGGGCTAGTTTCACATCATCTTCAATTAAAAAAATATGCTGCATCATAAACTCCAGCCAAAGCGCCGCTTTATACGGTAATCTTTGGCTTCATAGCTAACTATTGAGAGACGCTGCTGTTTAACAACGTTGCTGCTCAAAGGGTTAATTAACTTAACGGTAAGAGGGTATTCTGTTTTGATTAAAAACTGTTTGGCTATTAATCCTGTTTGCGTGTAGCACTGAGTGTAATGAGGGCGTTGGGTTACTTCTAAACAAAGTTCTTCATAAGGAGCAACTCGAAAATGAACTTGCACATTAAACTCGCAGGCTTTTTGTTTTGCTTCTGTCACACAGACTGTTGGTGAAACTTTAAAAAAGACCTGTTCAGCTTTATCTTCAGCTTGAGAGTAGCAGCAAAAACAAAAAAGCAGAGCCGCCCAGCTTAATCGGTTTATCATTTAACCAAGTCCCTGAGCGATTGGTCGTCTAAATTTCAAAGCAATATTTACCATTAAAAACAGATGAAACCATTCAAAATCATAGTGAGTATTCATTTATTTACCGCTTATTATCATTATTATTTATGCAGTCTATATGAGTTATTTCATGATAAAAAAGCGCGCTTATCATACCTCATTTATTTCATTAGCTACAAATTGCCTTACATTAAAGCTTGTGTTTCAGAGTTTTTTGTAGTGCCTCGTTCAGATCTTTATTAGCTTGTTGTTTTAAAAGATAAAGTGAATTTATATTTGTTTTTATGTAATAATTTTTCACTATATAAATGCGCTATTAGTTTTTACTATTCACGCTTATTTGTTAATTGTTTCGTACAAATTGATACAATTTGGTGCGCGCTCTGAAAGTAATTAGTCTTTCACAAAGTTAATATAGAAAATGATACTCAACAGATTCGACCTCTGTGTGCTTTTTTTCTGATAGTATAGATAGGTTATAAGTAGTTTAAGCAGTGAACAAATATGTTAAGTCCTTATTATCAGCAGCATGCTGATTACGTTTCTATCTCACGCGAGCAAGGCTGTCGCTTTGCTAAGTTAGTGGCGGATGATTTCAATCCGTTACACGATAAAGATGCTAAAAAGTTTTGTGTGCCGGGCGATTTACTTTTTTCGCTGGTTTTAAACCGCTATGGTATTAGTGAAAAAATGGAGTTCACTTTTGCCGGTATGGTTGATGAAAATTCAAAGCTGACTTTTCCTGAAGGTGCTGATGAGTTTGCTATCACCGATGGCGAAAAAGTGATGCTAAAAGTAAAGCGTGAAGGGGCTGTTAGCCAATGTCCTGAGTTAACAAATAGCTTAATAAAAAACTATGTTGAGTTTTCTGGTACTACCTTCCCACATGTCATCATTCCATTAATGGGCAAGCAAGATGTGATGATCAACCCAGCCCGCCCAATGGTGATTTACGAATCAATGTTGATTAACCTTGACCGCCTTGATATCAGTGCACCTGAATTAGAGTTTGCTGAGCCTGATTTTGAGTTTACTGGCAAACGCGGAAAAATTACGCTTCGCTTCAACCTGTTAGAAAATGGCGAAAAAGTAGGGGCGGGTGAAAAGCACATGCTTGTATCTGGCATTCGTGATTATTGCCAAACAACGGTTGATGACCTAATTAGTTTTTATAATCACCGGAAAGAGTCACTTAAACCGGCGTAATCTTTACAATTACGACAAAGGGCGCTTATTGCGCCTTTTTTGTTGCTGATGTTCCGCGTACAATAGCGTTTTTATAGCTAAATATACTTCAGACTATGTCAGTAGCGACCTTTTCAGAGTTAAATCTTGCACCTGCATTGCTAACAGCCTTGCAAGAAGAGAATTATCACACACCCACAGCAATTCAAGCGCAAACCATCCCACTTATTTTAGCGGGTGCAGATGTAATGGGCAGCGCACAAACTGGTACGGGTAAAACTGCTGCCTTTGTTTTACCACTACTGCACAATTTGTTATCTGCTGAAGTACTCCCTGATGCTGTTAAAGTCCTAATTTTAACGCCAACCCGAGAGCTCGCACAGCAAGTTTTTGCAAGTGTAGAGCGTTATGCTGCGCATACTGAAATAAAAGCGGCACTGGCTTATGGCGGCGCTAGTATTGGACCACAAATTAAAGCCATAAAAGGGGCGCAGGTTGTTGTTGCAACTCCGGGGCGTTTACTTGATCATCTGATCAAAGGCAGTATTAAACTTTCTAGTATTAATGCTTTGGTATTTGATGAAGCTGATCGCATGCTTGATATGGGGTTTATTGACGAGATAAAACGTATCTTGCGTCATGTGCCAAAAGAACGCCAAACCTTACTTTTTTCAGCCACATTTGATGACAGTATCTTTAAGCTTAGTAAGCAGTTACTAGATGATCCTAAACTAGTTGAAGTGAATAAACGCAACTCGGCAGCGGTTGAAGTTGAGCAGCTAGTTTATGCGGTTGATGAAGACCGTAAACGTGAGCTGGTGTCACACATGATTGGCATGAAAAATTGGCAGCAAGTACTGATATTTACCCGAACTAAACAAACTGCTGATGTGCTTGCTAAAGAAATGTCTAAAGATGGCTTAAAAACCGAATCAATTCATGGTGATAAAAGCCAAGGGGCGCGAGATAAAGCATTACAAAACTTTAAATCTGGTGTAACTAGGGTATTAGTCGCGACTGATGTGGCCGCTCGCGGCCTTGATATTGCCTCTTTAAAATATGTCATTAACTATGAGCTACCTTATGTGGCTGAAGATTATGTGCATCGAATAGGTCGTACAGGTCGTGCTGGCGAAAAAGGGTTAGCGTTATCGCTAGTTAGCATTGATGAACAATGGTTATTAGATGAAATAGACATTTTGCTGGGCACCAGACTTACTCCTCAGTGGTTACCGGGGTATGAGCCAGATTTAACGAAAGAGCCTAAAAATATAAGAAAAAACACTAATAAAGCTCGTCGCTCGCGAGATAAAAAGCGTATTTTGGGTCAAAAAAGTATGAGACACCGTAAAAAGTGACGTATATTTATACTATCCACTGACTAAAATAAGTGTGTAGTATGTTAGAAGTTAATAAATGGTCATTTTGTCAGCCTGACAACCAGTTTTCTTTGCAAAAATGGCAAAAAACAGTCGATTTAATGACCGAGTTATTCTCAGCGCCTGCAGGCTTTATTGTTCATAAGACAGATGAAGCATACCGCATAATTGTTTCTAGCGAACAACGAGAAAACCCTTACCATGCTGGAATCGAGTTAGCCATTGACGACAATATCTTTTGCAAAAAGGTATTAAAAGATATGGCTCCTTTATACATTCCACAAGTTAGTCTAGATAATCAATGGGATGATTGTCCACTTACTGTCGATGGCGTTGAATCCTATTTAGGTGTGCCTATAACTTGGCCGAGCGGGGAACCGTTTGGTACTTTTTGTGTAATGGATTTTAAGAAAACTGATTATCAGCATAGTCTTTTAGAACTCATCGAACAGCTTAGGGATATGGTGGAAGATGATTTAGCTCTACTTGATAATTTCACCCAAATGCGTGAAATTGCGATGCTAGACCCCCTCACAAATATTTATAATCGCCGCGCACTCAATTTACTTTGCCAACATAAATTAAATCTTGCCGCCCGGTTGGGCTTTAATATCTGTTGTTTGTTTATCGATATAGATAACTTTAAACCACTCAATGATAAGCATGGTCACGAAGTAGGAGATAAAGCACTGATATGTCTGGCTGATACATTGAAGCAATATCTACGAGAGGCTGATATTATTGGCCGCTTAGGAGGAGATGAATTTATTGCGGTTCTGCAAGTGAAAAGTAACGACTGTATCGAAGCGATTAGCTACAAACTTAATGAAGCGTTTAAAGAAAACCTTAAACATATGGCAATACCTGAACTTAATTTGAGTATAGGCTCAGGTATTGTAGCTCAACCTAAAGAAACATTTGCTGAGCTATTAAAGCGGGCTGATGAAGATATGTATGAGAAAAAGCAAGCCTCTAAACTTGCCCGCTAAGCTATTTGCTTTTCAGCTAGGTTTAATTCCATGGTTGCTTTAAGTAAACGGTAAAGGTTAATTGACGCATCAATTTCTTCTTTACGGTTAGTTAAGCTCTCAATATTTAAACCTAGCGGCACATCTAAATGCGCACAGCTTTGTAAAATTAAATCGAGATTCTCACGGCAAATACGCACTGATTCACTCAATGTATTTGCAGAATCTAACATGCGGTACTTAGTTGCTTCTGGTACCGAAATACCTAACCACTCCATAAATTCTAAGGTTTTTTCACCACCACAAGGGGTAAACGTTAGAATAATGCGTTTTGGTGTTGTGCCTTGTGCTTTACAGCTACGTGCATAGCTAGTGATCAAATCAATCGTAGCTTGCGCATTGTAAACCGCTTGCGAGATGAAAAACTTACAACCTTGTGCTGTTTTTTCAACTAAGCGCTCATGTTCATTGCGTTTGCTAGCGTGACGTTCGGCAATGGTAACGCCACCTAAAAACACATCACTGCTTTGCTTTGCAAGCGTTTTATATGCATCAGGAAGGCTTAGTTTGATATCGCCATGAGATGATGGACTACCCACTAACACTAAGTTTTTTAATTCGAAGTCGTTACGTGTTTCGTTTAACCACTCGGTAAATTCTGCTTCACCACGCTGGGCTACGCTCTTATATGTGATCACATCAAGTTGCGACAAGCTACGTAGTAGCTGACTGTATTCACGTGGATCCACCGTTTCTTTAAATGGAAAAGGGCGTGGCTTTGCAATACGGCTACTCTCATCTTGAATGTCGTAGATGATTACACCGTCGTATTCAATTTCGTGTAAACGACCAAGTAGCTTCTGAGCAATGGTCTCAAGCTGTGCTTTATCAGTACCTGACTTTGGTGGTGTGGTACCAATTAGGTAGACGCCTTGATTGGTGTCTTCAATTTTCTCTTGTAATGATAAAGCCATAATCCTCATTCCAGCTCGTGCTAATGTCTATGACAAATAATATAGCAGCCATTTAGACGTCTAGATAGATTTTTTTTCATGAAAGTTTTTCAATGACTATGAATTTTGCTCAAGTTTAAAGCTGAGCGTTTAGTTAAATTGACACACCTGTTTACATAAATTATTGCGCTGACCCTCATATTTTCTGGCGCTTTGATGCATAATCAAGCAGCAATGATTATGAGAAAAATAACTAACAAGGGAACATTATGAAATTTAGATTATTAGCAACCAGTGTTGCTGTAACACTGGCGCTGAGTGGCTGCGCAAGTAACTCACAGTCAACTATGGTTAAAGAAGTCGAAATTGAGCAGCGAGTAAGCCAAGATGATAACCGTGTATTTAGCCAAGATTACCTATTAGAAGAGCTTGAGAATGGCCTTCGCGTGATGGTCGTTAAAACGGATTACCCAGATGTTGTGTCACTGCAAATTCCGGTATCGGTTGGTTCACGTAATGAAGTTGAAGCAGGTAAAACCGGTTTTGCCCACTTCTTTGAGCATATGATGTTTAAAGGCTCTGAAAAATTCCCGCAAGATGTGTATTCAGATATTTTAAAGAACTCGGGTGTTGATAATCGCGCGTATACGACCAACGATTACACGAACTATCACTTAAACTTCTCAAAAGAGCACTTAGATAAAGTACTTGAAATCGAAGCTGATATTTTCCAAAACCTGACATACAGCGAAGAGCAGTTCCGCACCGAAGCGCTGACTGTAAAAGGTGAGTATTTAAAGAATAATGCTAGCCCAATTCGTAAGTTACTTTCTGCAGTTCGTAACGAAGCATTCGAAAAGCATACGTATAAGCACACTACAATGGGCTTTTTCGAAGACATTGAAGCAATGCCTGATCAAATGGCGTACGGTAAAGAGTTTTTCGCTAAATTTTATAAACCAGAATATGTATCTTTAGTCATTGTTGGTGATGTTGATCCACAAGAAACCATGGCGATGGTGAAAAAGCATTGGGGTAACTGGAAAAAAGGCGATTACCAAGCAGACATTCCTGTTGAGCCAAAGCAAAAAACAGCAAAATATGTACATGAGAAAAATGATGGTTTACCAGGCCACTGGTTGCTTGTGTCATACAAAGGCACGGCATGGGATCCTACTCAAAAGGACCGTGCCGCTCTTGATTTGATCTCACAGCTGTATTTCTCTAATAATTCGGCACTTTATCAAGAACTTGTTGTTGATAAACAAATTGCCAGCCAAATGTTTACCTATAACCCAGATACTAAAGATCCAGGTTTATTACATGTTTTTGTAAAAGTAGAGAACGAAGCGGACCTTGCTAAAGCCCGTGATGCGATTAACCGTACCTATGCACAAGCGCGTACTGAGCTTGTTGATGCACAAAAGTTAGCTGATTTAAAATCAAACCTAAAATATAGCTTTATAAATGGTCTTGATTCATCGCAGTCAATCGCTTCAACACTTGCAAGCTACATGCACTTTGAGCGTGACCCTGAAGTGATTAACCAACTTTATGCCACGGCTGATAGCATCACGCCAGAAGATATCAAAGCGGTAGCAAACAAGTACTTTGTTGATCCGAGCCGTACCACGGTGACAATGTCGGCGCTTGATAAAGTGGCTGGTTTTGAGCAAGAAGTTGATTTAAATGCCTTGGTTGCCAGTATTGAGCAAGCCCCAACAGAGCGTCACTTTAAAGTACTTGATAAAACAAATAGCTCACCATTGGTTGATGTGAACTGGTTATTCAATACCGGTGCAGCGGCTGATCCCCAAGGCAAAAAAGGCTTAGCGGCATTAACAGCTGCAATGCTAGCGCAAGGTGGCTCAGAAACGATGAGCTACAAAGATATTCAAAAAGCGCTATATCCACTAGCGGGAAGCTTTGGCTATCAAATCGATAAAGAGATGATTTCTTTACGTGGTCGTGTACATAAAGATAATGCTGCGCAGTGGTATGCACTTGTTAGCGACCAGATGTTAAACCCAGGCTTTAGAGAAGATGATTTTAAACGCCTGAAAAAAGAGCTTATTGATAGCATTAAAGCAGGCCTTAAAGCATCTAATGACGAAGAGCTAGGTAAAGAAGTGCTTTATCATCAACTTTATAAAGGCCACCCGTATGAAAGCTATAACTATGGTGATTTATCAGACCTTGAAGCACTAACACTTGACGATGTAAAAGCGTTTTATGCTAATCAGTTTACCCAATCTAAGTTAACAGTAGGTCTAATTGGTGCTGTTCCGAGTGATGTTAAATCGACAATGCTGAAAGATTTAACATCGCTTCCACAAGGTAAAGAAAGCCGCTTAACGATCCCTGATGCGCCAGAACTTAAAGGTCATCATGCAACGATTGTTGAAAAGTCAGCGCAATCTACCGCTGTGTCATTTGGTTTCCCAATCGATACAATTCGTAGCAGTGATGACTGGACTGCGCTTTGGTTAGTGCGTTCTTACTTTGGCGAACACCGCAGCTCAAACAGCTTCTTGTATCAGCGTATTCGTCAAACCCGTGGTATGAACTATGGTGACTATGCATACATTGAGTACTTCCCGCGTGGTATGTTCCAAACTAAACCAGATGCTAATTTAGGCCGTTCAGAGCAAATTTTCCAAGTATGGTTACGTCCGCTTCGTTCTAATAACGATGCGCACTTTGCAACACGTACGGCATTATTTGAACTTGATAAGCTAATTAAAAATGGCATCAGCAAAGAAGATTTTGAAGCGACTCGTAACTTCTTAATTAACTTTGTGCCACAAATGGTTGCAAGCCAAGACCGCCAATTAGGCTATGCCCTTGATAGTGAGTTCTATAGCACAGAGAGCTTTGTTGACTATGTGCGTGGCAAGCTTGAAAAGCTAACCCTTGATGATGTTAACCGTGTTATTCGCGATAACCTGCAAACAGAGAATATCCACTATGTGTTTATTACTGGTGATGGCAAAGACATGCAAAAACGCTTAGCTTCAGAGCAAACATCACCAATGGTGTATAACGCTGAAAAACCAGCAGAACTTGTTGCTGAAGATAAAGTAATTGCAGACTATAAGCTCGCAATACCAGCAAAAAATATTAAAGTACTTGATGTCGAAAAAGTATTTCAGTAATAACTGGATAAACAAGCTCTAATCAATGCCCCTAATTAGGGGCATTTTTCTAGGTTTAATGGCTCGATGTTATCAGCAACCACAAGTTGATTTCGGCCAGCTTCTTTTGCTTGATAAAGCGCGCAATCAGCCATTTCAATGAGTAACATGGCATCACTATCGCTACTAGGGTAAATAGTAGCTAAACCAATACTAACCGTTAATGGATGACCTGTAAGTTCAGCTAATTGTAATTTACTGATCATATCTATTAAGCGTGTTACTAGACTTTGTGCTTGCTTACTTTGTGTATTGCCAAGCACCAGTACAAACTCTTCACCACCGTATCTGGCGCACAAGTCACCGGGCCTGCGAGTAAATTCAGGCAGTAGTTTTGCAACTTCTTTTAGACAGCTATCACCAACTAAGTGACCAAATTTATCATTTAGCGTTTTAAAATTATCAAGGTCAATCATAGCTAACGAAACAGGTAAATTTAATCTCGAGCAACGACTCCATTCTTGTAAAATAAAACTATCAAAAAATCGTCTATTAGCTATTTGTGTTAGGCCATCAATTCTAGCAAGTTGTTGGACTTGTTGTTCAGCAAGCTTTCTTTCGGTGATATTTAAGTGACTTATAACGATAAAACGCTGATTATCATAAAAAAGAGAAGCTGCTCGCATTAAAAACCAGCGCTTTTCCATGTCGCTATGGCATGGATATTCAAGATAGAACTCTTCGCACTGATGGTTAATTACTTGTTTTATTCCATTAAACGCTTTTGCTCCAAACTCATCGTTTTGGCAAGCCGCTGACCTACAAATTGCGAGGTAATTTTGTTGTTGCCATTGCTCATTGCACGCACAGTTATTTTGTTCGCCAAATGTTTGCCAGCTGCGATTTACAAATTTGATATCGCCTTCGGCGTTGATGACAACAATATGCTCAGGGAGAGTATCGAGTATTAACCTTAAAAATTCCTTTGACTCAAGCACACCAATTCCTGCTTTACACTTTTCTAAAGAGTAGCAATAAATTATTAGATTGCATGGTTAAAAGTAAAAAAGAGTGTGATTGAATAAATTTTACAGATGATAACTTACGAAGATATATGTGTAGTTTAATTTATTCATGCTCATCAGTGAGTAAGTTAAGTATAACTTCAGTCATTATTTTTGAGATTGAATCAATGCGTTCGGGCATAGCTTGTGCGGTGATTGAGTAACCTTCTACAAATGGGATAAATATAGATACAGCTCTAGAAACGTTTGAGTCTGAGTGAGAAATAGGTCGCAATTTATCAGCTAAGATCAATGCCATTTCTTCGTAGTAAAATTTTATATGTTGATTGATAACTTCATTTCGTGTCGATATAGCCCAATACTCCCTAAATATCCTGCACATTTGGGTTAATTTCAAACCATGACTTAGAAAGCTCTCTAGCAGCGAATGGAGCTCATTGCTTGGGTTCTCTAGGTTGCTTATTGGATCCATTTGTCTCATATCGTCAAGACATGATTTGAAATAGCGATCTGCCATCGCCTTTAAAAGCTCATCTTTATTTTTGAAATAATATTGAACATTGCTCAAAGTCATACCAGCTTCGTTGGCAACTTTTCTCATTGTCACGCCATAATCACCTTCGTGTCTAAGAATATGCAAAGCCGTATCTATTATTAAATCTGTTTTGGCATTTTTCTTCATTAAAATCTCAAAGTATTTCTGCTTAGTAATCAAACCTTATCATTTTACGAGTACTCAACAGTTAAATTCAATGTTGACATTATAGGTCATCTGACCTAAATTTTAAATAGGTCACTTGACCTAATGTTTTTTATTGTTGAGGAATAGGCATGATAAATAGTAAACGCACACCACAAAGTAGCTTTGATAATATTAAAGATTATCCTTTTGAAGCTAATTACTTTAGTGATTTGAAGGGATATGAAGGCTTGAGGGCTCACTACCTTGATGAAGGTAATCCTGACTCTGAAGAAGTTTTTTTATGTCTGCATGGTGAGCCTGCTTGGAGTTACCTTTACAGAAAAATGATCCCTGAATTTGTTAATGTCGGAGGCAGGGTGATAGCCCCAGATCTTTTTGGCTTTGGTAAGTCAGATAAACCAATTGATGAGAATGTTTATACGTTTGAGTTTCATCGTAACTACTTAATCGAACTTATTAAGAGGTTAGATTTAAATAATATTACTTTGGTTTGCCAAGATTGGGGAGGGCTTTTGGGTCTTACATTGCCTCAAGATATGCCAGAGCGTTTTAAAAGATTAATCATCATGAATACAGGGTTGCTGGTTGAGCCTGTGAGCAGTCCTGAATTCTTAAAATGGCATGACGATATCGTTCTGCCAAATGAATTAAATCTCGCTAGTTTTTTCAAAAAGTATGCGCCAACAATTGACAGCGATGAAGCGAGTGCATATGCATCTCCATATCCAGATGCAAGTTATCAAGCTGGCGTCAAAAAGTTCCCTAAAATTGTTGCTGCGCCAGATCCTCAGTGCGTAAAAATTTCAACTCGAGCATTTCAATTTTGGAAAAGTGAGTGGCAAGGCGAATCATTCATGGCAATAGGTATGAAAGACAAAATGTTAGGACCTACAGTTATGAATTTTATGCAAAGCGTAATCAAAAATTGCCCTGAACCTCTAGAAATAAATAATGCAGGGCATTTTGTGCAGGAATTTGGAGACACCGTTGCTGTTGCAGCACTTAAACATTTTAAATTAATAAAGTAAGGATCTTTATGAAAATCTTACACTTAGTATTTCACCCCGATCTCAACGCATCACGAGTCAATAATACTTGGAAGAAGCAATTAGAGCAGTCAGGTAAAGTAGCAACAAGTAGAGATATGTATTTGGAATATCCTGACTTTAAAATCGATATCGAAAAAGAACAAGCGTTGTTGTTGTCTCATGACAGAATCGTGATTCAATTTCCTATCTATTGGTGGTCAATGACTCCTCTTCTTAAGAAGTGGCTTGATGATGTTTTACAATATCAATTTGCATACGGAAGCAAAGGAGACAAGCTTAAAGGCAAAGACTTACAAATAATTTGCTCTGCTGGAGGACAAGCAAAAAATTACAATGGCTTTCATATGTTCGCTACTGTACCTGAGGTTTTAAAACCATTTCAGCTTACAGCCAACTTAGCCAAAATGAATTATTCTCAGCCATTGTACATGTTTAATGCAGATGCTTGTGGTGAAGACGAGGTTGTTAAGTATGGGCAAAAATGGGTAGAGGTCATTGATGACCCTCGGCGCGCCGATGGGCTTGAATACGCAAACGCAAAAATACATGAAGAACTAATAGATGTATATGCGCAACTAGGCCTTTAAAATCTTAAAGAAGTAGGGGAGTGGTTAGTTGAAAACGCTAGATTTTTTATCTGAACATATCGGTATTTCTTTCCAGCAAAGTGATAGCTATGGCGATTGGCTAGGTTTTGAAATTGATTCAGTCAAAAAGGAAGAAAATAAAGTTATTACATCATTATTAATTAGACGTGATCATGTCTCACCAACAGGGGCTGTTCATGGTGGTGTTGTCTCTGGGTTTCTCGATTCAAGCTTAGGCTGTGCGATGGTAACGATTATGGATAAAGGCCAAATGTGCAGTACTGTTGAGCTTAACGTAAAGTTTTTTAAACCACTTTCTCCAGGAGATAAAATTATTGCCGAGTCAGAAGTGATCCATAAGGGAAGAACCTTATGTACGGTTATTGCTAATGTTTATAAATCAGATGCGCCTGATATACCTGTTGCGTTAGCTACTGCAACCTTTAATCGCTATCAATTAAAGCAGTAACATAAATACAGCCCAGCCGTGATGTAGCTGGGCTCTATATTGACCTATTATCAACTAAAGTAGTGAGCTAACTTTAACAGCTAGCGCAAAGAGTATGGTTGTTATTACAAAGCCGATAAGTGTAGTGTGGCCGCGTTGTTCTTTGGTCATCTTTCACTCCTAAAAAATAACTAATACTGTTGCCATACCAAGGGCAAAACTGACAAACGAAGAAGCTGCTACGATTGCAGCGAGATTTTGCTTACTCACTGCATGTGTTGTGCTTTGTTCTGGTGCTTCGTCATCGAGCTTAATAAGCTCACCTTGGCGCACTTCAAATACTGCGCATAGGCTCATGGTGGTTTCTTTTGATGCCGCACCTTCTTTTTCAACTCGTTGAATGGTACGTAGGCTTACATCACAGGCATCGGCCAATTGCTGCTGCGTCCAATCGAATTTAAGTCTAAGTGCTTTTATTGTATTGGGGTTCAGTTGCATTACTTACTTCCCAAGAAATGGTTCAATAAAAGTAACAACTGCATAACCTGATATTGCGCCACCAAGAAAACAGCCCAGGGTAACCAAAGCCACTTGTTTTGGATTATCAGTAAGTGAGGTTTGTGTGCTCTGTTTAACTAATTTGCCAGTTTTGTAAAACGAACATTCAAGCTTGCCGGTAAGTATATTTTGCATCGCAAAATCGACTGCATAAGCATTACCTTGGTAGTTAAAGTCGTGATGGCTTTTAAAGCCAAAGCTGCGCTTTTCACTAACCAATTCGTCGTTTACATATACTTTTTCTTTACCGCTCATGATATGACCAAAGCATGCGATTTGGTTGTCACCATCTTGAAAGTAAAATTTATAACCTAGTTTATGTGAGTTTAGTACGTCGTTTTTCATCATCGTTTCCTTGTTAAGTTGATGATGTAAATTTAATGATTATTTTTGTTTTTTACGCCGTCAGCGATATGTCAGTGCCTATTTTGGCATATGACAGATAAGATGTCATATCTGTTTTGTTATTGAAAAATAAGCACTTTAGCTGGGTTTTTCTTGCGGCGTACGAGTTTGCTACTGTCATATGTGGTTGGCTAAAAAGCACAGCAAAAAGAGTAAAAATAGGTGTAGTTACTCTGGTTATTAGATATAACCAGAACAAATAAACAACGGGTTAGTACATCTTGCTACAAATCCGTTAAACTTAAAGCTTAGCAGTTAGGTACAACCAGAAAGGCAATATTATGCGTCATGAAATTTGGCAAAAGCTTCGAGAAGAAGCAAACGAAGTCGTTTCCCGTGAACCGCTTTTAGCAAGTCACGTTTATTCGTGTGTGTTAAATCATGAATGCCTAGGTTCGGCGCTCAGTTTTATTGTCGCTAATAAACTTGCTGATGCAGTAGTATCGGCGTTTACAATCCGCGAATTATTTGACCAAGCCTTTGTTAAATGTGACCTAATGCTGACGCATGTGGCTCATGACATAAAAGCAGTTAAAGATCGTGACCCTGCGGCCGATAGTTACTTAACTGTTATTCTGAATCTTAAAGGCTTCCATGCAATACAAGCACACCGACTCGCAAATTGTTTATGGCAACAAAACCGCAAAGAGCTTGCTCGCTTCATTCAGAGCAGAACCTCAGAAGTATTTGGCGTTGACATCCATCCTGCTTGTAAAGTTGGTCATGGTATTATGTTTGACCACGCAACTGGGATTGTAATTGGTGAAACAGCAGTTATTGAAGATAACGTCTCTATTTTACAGTCTGTAACCTTAGGTGGTACAGGTAATGAGCAAGGTGACCGCCATCCGAAAATTCGCGCCGGTGTATTGATTGGTGCGGGTGCTAAAGTACTGGGTAACATCGAAGTAGGAGAGGGGGCACGTATTGGTGCAAACTCTGTCGTGTTAAGTGCGGTTCCAGCGCACACAACTGTGGTTGGCGTGCCAGCTAAAGTGGTTGGCAAACCGAGCTGTCCCTGTCCTGCCGAAAGCATGAACCAAAACTTTTTAGACGATAGTACCACTACCGCTAGTAATGCCTCCCACACCAGTGCTATGTTGTAGTTTTACAATTTAAAAGAGCAATGGAATTGTCTAAATTATCCTTCGGATTAGCTGTTGCAGCGTCATTTATTTGTGGCGCTGTCACTATGTCACTTTTTCAATCAGACCCACAACAACAGCCGCAAACTTATCAGCAACAATTTGTTGAAGAACACATAGCTCAAGCACCAGAGCAGCAAGCCACTGCTGCAGCGCCTGTTATTAACAAACAAGTCGCTGAAGTGAATTCAAATAGTTCAGCAGCTGTTAGCAAAACTGAGCTTGAGCAGCAAGTTGCAGAGTTAAAGTTACAAGTCGAAAACCAACAAGCGGTGATTGACAGTTACCGTTCAAGTGCGATACCTCCACAGCAAATTGACTCACACCTAGATGAACTTTATACCTTGTTAGAAGAGCAATCTCGGGATGAGGCTTGGGCCTACCAAGTTGAAACAGCCATGAGCGATTTTTTAATCATGGCAGATTTACCAGTGCAACCACAGCTGAGTGTCTCAACATGCAAAAGCTCTGTGTGTCAGTTTAAGCTATTGCAACCTGAGGGGAGTGATGACTTGCCAAATCATTATTGGCGTAACATGACCGATAAGATGATGGAACAAAGCTGGTGGAAGCAATTTAAATTTACCTCCACCACCTCAAGTGACGATAGTCTAACCATTATTGCAAGCACGGAGTAATTTTATACAACTTTTGATTGCAGTTGACCATCAGCAAGCTCGGTAGTTATAAGCTCACCAGAGCTTACATCGTTAACTGATTTTACAACGCCACCGTGCTGATTTTTGGTAATGCTGTAACCACGCGCTAACACACTAAGCGGACTCACAGAATCTAAACGGTTCGCTTGTAAAGAAAGCTGGTTTCGAGAACTTGAAAGTTGCTGTTGCATCGCCTGTGTAAGCCTTGCATGTAATTGCGCCAGTTGATGCTCGCTTTTCGCTAACTGCTTTTCGGGTGAGCGTTGCATTAAGCGTGGTGTTAAGTTAGCAAGTACTCGCTCATATCGCTGGATTTTACTACTCATCGCGCCATGTAAGGCCAAACTAAGCTCATCTAACTTTTGCGCTTGTTGATTGAGTTGATTACGCGGATGGCATAGCTGCAAGCGATGCTCAAATTGAGTGGCAGTACTGCGTTTTACAGCTAAAGCGTGTTTAAAGGCATGATTTAAGTGCCTAACTAACTGCGTAACTTTGTTATATAGCTCTTCGGTATTTGGACTAACTAGCTCTGCGGCTGCAGAAGGTGTTGCGGCGCGAATATCGGCAACATAATCACTAATTGTGGTATCGACCTCGTGACCAACGGCGCTAACAATAGGTAAGCGACTTTCAAAAATAGCGCGAGCTAATTGCTCATGGTTAAAACACCACAAATCTTCGAGTGAACCACCACCGCGACCTAATATAAGCACATCTACTTCGTTGCGTTGATTGGCGATGTTTATTTTTTCTATTAATTGACTGTGTGCATCTGCACCTTGCACCATCGCTGGGTAAATCACGACTTCAAGCTGCGGAGCACGGCGTTTAAGTACCGTTAGAATATCGCGTATAGCCGCACCTGTGGCTGAGGTGATCACCCCAACGCGATTAATATTGGTTGGTAATGGTTTTTTGTGGGCTGAGCTAAATAGGCCTTCGGCAGCTAAACGCATTTTAAGCGCATCGAATTCTTGTTTTAATAAGCCTTCGCCAGCAGGGGCCATATGCTCAACAATCAGCTGATAATCACCACGAGGTTCATATAAAGATACGCGGGCACGCACGGTTACTTGTGCACCATTGCTCGGGCGAAAAGTTTGGCCGCGATTATTGCCGCGCCACATTGCTGCTTTTACCTGTGCTCGGTCGTCTTTTAACGTAAAGTACCAGTGTCCAGATGCAGGGGCTATAAAGTTAGAAATTTCACCATTTAAGATAAGCGATGAGAAGCCTTGTTCAAGAACATGGCGAATTTCCTTATTTAGGCGCGAGACCGTGTAAACAGGCTGTGTTGAGTGCGTAAAAGCCATTAAAAACCCCAGTAAAAAATTCTCTGCGTACTCTAACATAAATAAATGAATAATTTTATTTACTCATGCTCATAACGCTGATAAAATTTGGCCGCAATTCCTTATACTCAGATCCACATGTGAGAAGTTGCACTATGCTAAGAATCGCTAAAGAAGCTCTTACCTTTGACGACGTACTTTTAGTACCAGGTCATTCTACTGTTTTGCCACACACGGCAAATATTTCAACTCGCTTAACGCGTGGTATCAATCTTAACTTGCCGCTAGTTTCAGCATCTATGGATACTGTAACAGAAGCACGCTTAGCGATTGCTCTAGCGCAAGAGGGCGGTTTAGGTTTCATCCACAAAAACATGACAATCGAAGAGCAAGCTAAAAACGTTCGTAAAGTTAAAACTTACGAAGCGGGCATTGTTTCTTTCCCTGTTACTGTGACTGCGGATCTTACAATTGCTGATGCTATCGCGCTTTCAGAAGACAAAGGTTTTTCAGGTTTCCCTGTAACCGACGCTGACAATAACCTTGTTGGTATTGTGACAAGCCGTGATATGCGTTTTGAAACGAAACTTGAGCAACCTGTTTCTACAGTAATGACGAAAAAAGAATCGTTAGTGACTGTTAAAGAAGGTGCAGACCGTGATGAAATCTTAGGTCTAATGCACGAGCACCGTATCGAAAAAATTCTCGTAGTTGATGATGCATTTAAACTGAAAGGCATGATCACTGTAAAAGATTATCAAAAAGCACAAGACAAGCCGCATGCATGTAAAGACGAGCAAGGTCGTCTACGTGTAGGTGCAGCTGTTGGTGTTGGCGCGGGTACTGATGAGCGTATCGCAGCACTTGTTGAAGCAGGTGTTGACGTATTACTTATCGATACATCACATGGCCACTCACAAGGTGTTATCGACCGTGTTGCACAAACACGTCAAGCATACCCAGATCTACAAATCGTAGCAGGTAACGTTGCAACAGCTGAAGGCGCGATTGCCCTTGCTGATGCGGGTGTTGATGCTGTTAAAGTTGGTATCGGCCCTGGTTCTATCTGTACTACTCGTATCGTAACAGGTTGTGGTGTTCCACAAATTACTGCTATTTCTGACGCAGTTGAAGGCTTAAAAGGCCGTGATATTCCTGTTATTGCTGACGGTGGTATCCGTTTCTCTGGTGACATCGTAAAAGCACTTGTTGCTGGTGCATCATGTGTAATGGTGGGTTCAATGTTAGCGGGTACTGAAGAAGCACCGGGTGAAGTTGAGCTATATCAAGGTCGTTACTACAAATCATACCGTGGTATGGGTAGCCTTGGTGCGATGGACCAAAAAGAAGGTTCATCAGACCGTTACTTCCAAAAATCGAACGAAGCAGACAAGCTTGTTCCTGAAGGTATCGAAGGCCGTGTTGCTTATAAAGGTCCTATCGCGACAATCATTCACCAACAAGTGGGCGGTCTTCGCAGTGCAATGGGCTTAACAGGCTGTGCAACAATTGAAGAGTTAAATACTAAACCTCAATTTGTTCGCGTGACTTCAGCTGGTATGGGTGAGTCACACGTTCACGACGTGCAAATCACTAAAGAAGCGCCAAACTACCGCTTAGGTTAATTACCTTAAGGTATTGAAATTACATGGGCTAGCATTTGCTAGCCCTAATTTATTGATCATCTCCCTTTGGGAGAGCAGTTCCTGACTAACGAGATACTCCATGAGCAAAGACATTCACGATTCACGAATTCTCATTTTAGATTTTGGTTCGCAATACACACAGTTAATCGCACGTCGTATACGTGAGATTGGTGTTTACTGTGAGCTATGGGCATGGGATGTAACTGAAGAGCAAATCCGCGAATTTAATCCACAAGGTATTATTTTGTCGGGTGGCCCTGAGTCTACAACACTTGAAAACAGCCCACGTGCTCCTGAGTATGTATTTAACGCAGGCGTTCCAGTACTTGGTATCTGTTACGGCATGCAAACAATGGCAACGCAACTAGGTGGTAGCGTTCACAGCTCTGATAAGAAAGAGTTTGGTTATGCACAAGTTGAAAAAGTAGGTAACTGTGCGTTATTCGATGCTATCGAAGACCACATTACTGACGGCGGTGCAGGCGTACTAGATGTTTGGATGAGCCACGGCGATAAAGTGATGGAAGTACCAGAGACTTTCAAAACAACGGCTAAAACTTCAACATGTCCACATGCGGCAATGTCTTGGGAAGAAAAACGTTTTTATGGCGTACAGTTCCACCCAGAAGTAACTCATACTCACCAAGGTTTACGCTTACTTGAGCGCTTCGCGATTGATATCTGTGGCTGTGAGAAGCTATGGACACCAGCTAAAATCATCGACGATGCGATTGAGCGTATCAAGGAAACTGTAGGTGATGACGAAGTTATCTTAGGTTTATCTGGTGGTGTAGATTCATCTGTTGTTGCCATGCTTATTCACCGTGCAATCGGCGACAAGCTAACGTGTGTATTCGTTGATAACGGTCTTCTTCGTTTAAACGAAGGTCAGCAAGTTATGGATATGTTCGGCAACAAGTTTGGCCTAAACATTGTTAAAGTAGATGCTGAAGATCAATTCTTAGCAGACTTAGCAGGTAAGTCAGACCCAGAAGATAAGCGTAAAGCGATTGGTCATACCTTCATTAAAGTTTTTGACGAGCAAGCTAAAAAGCTGAAAAGTGCTAAATGGTTAGGTCAAGGTACTATCTACCCAGACGTAATCGAATCTGCTGCATCAGCAACAGGTAAAGCACATGTAATCAAGTCTCACCACAACGTAGGTGGTTTACCAGACGATATGGAAATGGGTCTTGTTGAGCCTTTACGTGAGCTATTCAAAGATGAAGTACGCAAAATTGGTCTTGAGCTTGGCCTACCATACGACATGCTTTACCGTCACCCATTCCCGGGTCCTGGTTTAGGTGTTCGTGTACTTGGTGAAATCAAGAAAGAGTACTGTGACTTACTACGTCGCGCAGACGCTATCTTCATTGAAGAGCTACACAAAGCTGAGCTATACCATAAAGTAAGCCAAGCCTTCACGGTATTCTTACCAGTTAAATCGGTAGGTGTAATGGGTGATGCGCGTAAATACGACTGGGTTGTATCGTTACGTTGTGTAGAAACAATCGACTTTATGACAGCACGTTGGTCACACTTACCATATGAATTCTTAGGTGTGGTTTCAAACCGCATCATCAACGAAATCGATGGTATCTCACGTGTTGTTTACGATATTTCAGGTAAGCCACCGGCAACAATCGAGTGGGAATAATTTTATTATTCTGACCTGAATTGGTACAAAAACGGCGGATTAGCTTGCTAATTCGCCGTTTTGTTTATTTAAGAAGCAGTTAAACTAAAAACTGTGTTTTTTTACTTTACCTTTGAAAAAAGCTCTATATAATTCGTCGTCATTGCAGGGGCGTAGTTCCAATTGGTAGAACAGCGGTCTCCAAAACCGACGGTTGGGAGTTCGAATCTCTCCGCCCCTGCCATTTCTTCCTTCTTTACTTTAATCGCAAATCTCCCTATATTACTTGCTCTTAATCATGATTGAGTTGTTATGAATCCAAGTTACGCTGCGATATTCTCTGTACAATCTTTAGAGTTGAATCAACACTATCGAACTGCGCCTGATACTTCTGGCGAACAGATACCAAACACTCAACAAGAAACACTGACGCTACCGTTACAGTTTCACCAAGACCTCGAAAAAGCATTTGCGCCGTTAGTTATTACCCAAATCGTTAAAGCAACGAGTATTAGCTGGCAAGAGGGCTGCTTAGGCTTACCAAGCGATAAGCTGAATGGCGAACAGAAAAAACAACTTTGGTCTTTAATCGGTGAACAACTTGATAAGCTTTAAACCTGTAGATGCAACCTATATTAGCCAGTTAATGGCTATCGAAAACGCCTGCCATAGTCACCCTTGGACAGAGAAAACCATGCTGTCGTGTTTAGCTGGGCGTTATTTTAACCTGGCCGCTTTTCAAGGTGATGAGATGCTAGGTTTTTATATTGGTGAACAAGCGGGCCCAGATTACACTTTAATGGATATTTGTGTTGCGCCGAAGTACCAAGGGCAGGGCATTGCTAAGCAGTTGTTAAATGCCTTTATTGAGCACGGCGAGCAGCACCAAGCCGAAAACCTATTTTTAGAAGTGCGTGAGTCTAATGCACCCGCTATTGGCCTGTATGAAAGTGCTGGCTTTTCACATATGTCGGTGCGCAAGAACTACTATCCAACCGCAACAGGCAATGAAGACGCTATTTTGATGGGGATGAGCTTTAGCCTTTAAGATGCTTCTTCAAGGGCATTGATAAGTGCATCGTAGCATTGCTCTACCTGATCAGTTTGATTACTGCGTAGCGCATTTTCAAGCTGACCCGCAGTCCTGTGAATAGCTTCAAAACTAAAACATCCCGCACTGCCTTTTAAGCTGTGTGCTAATGAACGTAGCGCTTCCCATTCTTTAGCGCGATACAACTGCACGACTTGGCTTAAATAATCAGGTAGTTTTGAGCGATAGTTGTCGTTAATTTGTTGGAACTTCTCACTTTTCAGTAAGTTTTCCCACTTGTTTTGACTGTCTTTTTCGATATGTAAGTAGCTTACAAGTACTTGCTCTAGGGCATCTTTGTCGATTGGTTTGGCGAGTGCTTCATCACAGCCCGCTTCAATATAGGTATCAACATCAGTCTTCATTACATTGGCCGTAAGCGCAATAATAGGGCCATCATAGGCTGCGTGACGTAGCATTTGCGTTGCTTCTAAGCCGCCCATAACTGGCATCTGCATATCCATGATGATCAGCTGATAATCATTAACTAATGCCATTTCTACTGCTTCTGCACCGTTTTTCGCGATGTCAGGCTCAAGTCCCCAGGTTTGTAACAATAGTTTGATCAGCAACTGGTTATCTGGGTTATCTTCGGCCACTAGTATATTGGCATCAAAGCTATTCGCTGCGAATGAAAGCTGAACGTCTTTACTTGGTGAGAGTTGCTCGTAGCTATGAATAAACGCCTCTGCTTGTAACTGCTCGGCGTTTAAATGAGCAGCAACTTGTATGGTAAAACAACTGCCGTTTCCAGGTTCACTAATAAGCTGTACATCACCGCCTAGCAACTGGGCTAAGTTCTTTGAAATACACAAACCAAGACCTGTACCGCCAAAGCGGCGAGTTGTCGTCGCATCGGCTTGTTCAAACGGTTTGAATACCCTTTCAACCTCACGCTCTGACATACCAATACCTGTGTCTTGAATCGCAAACTCTAAATGTTGTTTATTGCTGTTGTAGCTAATATCAATCGAGATGCTGCCTTTCTCAGTGAACTTAACTGCGTTGCTGGCAATATTGATCAAGATTTGTTTTAAACGTGTGGTATCGCTATTAATGGTTTTGGGTACTGGTAGTTGGTAGTTAATATTAAATGTAAGTTGTTTTTCATTAGCCAGTGGGCGAATAATTGAATCAATATCATGTATAAGCTGCACTACATTACATGGTCCGCGTTCAACGGCGAGTTTTTCAGCTTCTATTTTTGATAAATCAAGAATGTTGTTAATAAGCTCAAGCAAGTGCTTAGAGTTACGTAAAATAGTGCTTAAATGCTGCTCATCATTCACCGCATCTTTGTTGTGCAGAAGTTGCTCTGTAAAGCCCATAATTGCGGTAAGTGGAGTACGAATTTCATGACTCATATTCGCTAAAAAGCGACTTTTCAGTTGGTTTGCTTGTTCAGCTTGCGCAATGGCTACTTCTAGCTTGCTGTTCATTGCTTCGAGTGCTTTCGTTCTGCTCTCTACTTTTTCTTCTAGGTGATGTTTATATTCTTCAAGCTCGTCTTGGTAATGACGAATTTGGTTCACCATGTGATTAAAATCGTTGAAAAGCACGCCTACTTCATCGTTTGTGTGGGCTGGCAAGTACACAGATAAATCACCATCACCAACCCGATGACTTGCCGCACCTAATAGTTCAACTGGGGTTAGCAGTAAGTTGCGTACCACAATATAGATAAGAATAGGCAGCGAAATCACAGAAATAATAACTATAAGTGCTGTGATTAAACTAATGGCTTTACCTGACTGGTAAAGTAAATCTTTAGGGGTGGTTGAGATCAAATAATCGCCATCAGTCATTTCAACTGCGTAAATTATGCGTTCTTCTTTATCAATACTTGAAAGTTCGATATTGGCAAGTTTGCCGTAGTTAGCGAGTTGTTTAATTTGCTCAAGCTCATATTCACTTAAATAATTGCCGCGTAAGTCATAGTCGGAGCTAAATAAAATCTGCCCCTTAGTCGTTAAAAATAAATTTAGCGTGTTATTAAATGGTGCTTCTAGAATACTAGCATTCAATATTGATGGTTCTACATGCACAACAATAAACCCCAGTTGCTGCGGCTGTTTTAAGTAGTAATCAATATTATAAATGGGGTGCACAAAGTAGAGGCTAGTAGAGCCATCTTCTTTGGGGATCATGAATTGTTGCTGGCGTAAATTCGATTGTAGCACTTGCTCAAAAAACGGGTAACTTTTAGGTGCGGGAGTTAATTGACTTGAATAAAATGCATCGCTTTTACCGTCTGGGGCAACATAATTAATGCTAACAATATCTGGGTAAGCTTCTGAATAGCTTGCAAATACATTCATCAACTCGCCAAGACGTTCAATGTATTGGTTTTTTGAGTCAGGTTCGCGGGCTAAAAAGTCTGCTAATACAGGAGAGGTTGAGAGTAGCTTAGTAATCGAGTGAAATGAGTCAATGTAATTAAAGATTTTTTGTTGCTGTTGCTCAACAAAGCGACTGACAATAAGTTCAGCTTGTTTTTTTGTTGAATTGGTCACATTTGTTAATGTAAAGCCACCTAAAAACAACAAAGGTAAGATCACTAATGGTGTGATATACCACAATAATCGAATACTGAGCTTACTGGTTTTCATGACCTAAATTGACATCCCTCCGTGCAATTTATCAATAGTATGCGTTACAACTTGATTACACAAGCCTAGCAAAAAAGTGAACAACGAAAATACCCAACTAAAAGGGAGTAATTACTCGCAATCGCTGCTTTTTTGGCTAAGACAAACAAGGTATAATGCTCGGCAATTCTATTTTATTTTTACAGTGCGCACCGAGCTTTATAATTTATAAGGCAGTTAAGTGCGCTTTGTTATGACTAAAAGCAGCTTACATGTCTAATTTAACTACCGAAATTAATAAACGACGCACCTTTGCGATCATCTCGCACCCTGATGCCGCCCAGCCTTTCAACGCTTAAAACCACCTTTCATTGCACACCACAATCACATCTCTACGTACTGAATTTAAAGGCTTTTTGTCTTTTTCTCGTTTCTTTGCTTTTCAATGATGTTCAAGCGTAACCTCGGAAAGTGTGTACAAACTTGAGTACAAATCGCCATATTTACCGTTTTTAGCCAAATTCCATGACACAAACCTAGCTGTAGGCCTTGTGCCTACTGGGTTTTAGCCAAAACTTGCCTATATTTTTTATGCCGAAAATCGAGAAATGATGGTAAGACGTTCGCGATTATCTCTAATTGTTTGCTGGTTGAGTTGGTTACCGGTTGCTTTCTTGCTGTCCTAAAAGTTCATTTGTATGGACCTGATCTTCTGAACAAATCATGCATCTTTCTGACCATCAACAAGTGATGAATCAGGCGATGATAGCTTTACATTGATTTTCAGGAGAATGCAGATGACAGCAGTAGCGCACCAAGTAACCCCTTTTCTCACGTCTTACGAAGTGATGGCTCGTTACCACATTAGCTATACGACGCTCTGGCGAAGAATAAAACATGGCAGCTTGCCGCAACCTCGTATCAATCGAACTACACGAAACAAGCTGTGGCACATTGAAGACTTGGAAGAGTATGAGAAGAAAGAGGACTGAGCCTCTTTCTTTTATTGTCCGAAACGCCAGTTGAATGGAAAGCCTGTCGGCTCGATGATGGTCTCTAGCTGTTGATACCAAACGTCGTAAGCATGACGCATTTCATCCAGGTACTGATATTGGTTGTAGATAGCATCCAACCCTTTTTTGCTGTGGCCAATCATCAACTCAGCAACTTCTTGCGTCGTGATGGCCGACATTCGTGTTCGCATCGTTCTTCGAAGATCATGCATAGACCAGTGTTCCATCTCAATACCAAGCGACCTGCGAGCCCAGATTTTCACATTGTTAGGAATAGTGGTATCAAAGCCATTTGTGGCAAGTTCTTCTTGTCCGTTAGCGGGAAACAAGTAAGTTGATTTACTCATCTGCATCGCCAGTTCAATCAGCTCGATAGCTGGTTTGATTAATGGCCGCATGATCGGCGCTCCTATTTTCTCACCTTGTTTGCGGATCTCTATGGGCACTGTCCACATTGCAGATTGCAAATCAAAGTGATGTTTTTCAGCTTGAATGAGTTCGCCCTTGCGACCGCCCAATAGCAGAAGCAGTTTTATGTAGATGCGGTTCTTCTCAGTGATTTTTGACTCGTGCAAATAGCGCCAAAGTATCCTGATCTCGTTGTCATTTAGCACCCGAGTTCGTTTGCCTTTCTTACCGCCAACCTTTTTTGCTGTGATCCCAGCGGCAGCGTTAATTTCCAAAATTTGTTCATCAATCAGCCAGTCATAAAACTTGTGCAGCACAGACACCAGACGTTCTGTGTTTGAAGGGGACGACTCCGAAACCTCACGAAGACAGTTTCGTAAGGACAATTCATTGATGTCAGTTAATGGGTACTTACCAAGTCGGGGCAGCAAATATATTTCACTGCTGCGTTTTTGGTAGTGCCACGTTTTCTCCTTTAGCCCTTGCTTACCGGCAGAGTCTATCCAGTCTCGAAAAATCGATTCGAAGCTTTGATTGGCAGAATACTTGGCCCGTTCCTGCTGTAGGTAGAGCTTTGGGTTTCGGCCTTGATCAAGTACCGCCCTTAACCTATCCAGCTCATTCCTAGCTTCAGCAAGCTTCATAAGTGGGTAAGTACCTATGTCTACCCGCTGTTGCTTACCATCGAACCGATAACGAAACTGAAAAACAATTTTGCCCTTGGGCGATACCCGAGCACTTAGTCCATCTCGGTCAGCTTTTACTACGGTTTCTTTTGCTTCTTTATTTAACCTGGCATCGAGCCAGCTAACTGATAACGCCATGTTATAAGCCCAGCCCTAGTTTGGATTTTAATGATTGTTTACGTGATTCTGCTTTGGGTTCTGGCGCTGTACTGACAGAAGTAATTTCAACTTCTGGTGCATGTCCATCCACCGGTACAGATGTCGTGGATAGATTGGGTTGGCTCATGTGAATTAAGCCAAAGGTGGCCAGCATCCTCAGACGCTCAGCACGTTCCCGTGGCGGCGTCTTTTCCAGTTCTTTGAGCAGTTCTGGGTGGCTCCCTGGGGGAATGTTGACGACAACTCTCATAATCAGGCCCCATAAAACCAGAAGCCTCGGACGTTCGCCAAAACAGACTGTTCCGGTACGATAATCTTGCTTCGTGAAAAAATCTCCTTGGCCGCTTCCTTATAAGCCAAGGCTCCCCCTCCGGCGATCAATACCAAGTCCGCATTAATGCTTTCGTCACGCATGGATTGGCGCATGGCTGTAAGAGCAACAGGCGCTACCTTTTTCATGGCAGCATTCAGATAAGGTGAAATATCGACTTTTTCTCCAAATAGCAGGACCTGTAAGTCGCCGGTTCTCATGGCTTTTTCAAGTCGATCCATACCTACTTTGGCACCGTGATCTTCCGAAATCAGCTTATCAATGGTTTCCAGTAGCACGGACATTGCCTGAAGACTGGTTCCTGATGAGCTGTAGCGAATTTCTCCGGCCTCAAGGGCAACCCAGTCAACAGAAAAGAAGCCTGGATCGATGACGACGACGCGACCTTCTTCAATCAAGCCCAAATCACCACCTGTTTGAACTAGATCCATGTAGGCACCAGCAGGCTGCGGCAGCACTTTGACGTCATGAACGGTGATGCTGCGCTTAGGCGTCACTTGATGGACACCTTTTAAACGCTGCACAAGGTCAGACTTACGTTGTGGTTCATGAAACTGGGAAACCGGTAATCCAGTGACAACCAAATCGATGGATTCTGTTTCAGCCATTAACAAGGCGGCATGAAAAAGCGCCTTATAGGTTTTTGTGGTGGGATATTCCGGGTGAAGCTCTCGTTCCCAGCCTTGAAGGCGTCCAGCTGGCACACCGGCGGCCCAACGCTCATTATCGACAGACACATACAAACAAGTGTCATCATCGCCTCCACCGATACGCTCCGGCATACGATCCGCAGGACCGGCTCCCGCAGGCAGAATAATGGTTTTCGGTTCACTGCCTGATTGGCCAATAGCCAGCTTCAGGTTCGAGTAACCGATATCTACGCCTAGTACAAACATACTTATCTCCTGTGCACTCAAAGTGCTCTAACGGTTTTCAATCAACCGCGCTGGTCACGCTTGGGCATTTCCAAGTGCTCTGGCGGTTCACTCAAATGTCATTATCAGGATTAGGTGCACTGGCGGTGGGCAGAAAGGTGACAAATCCTTTCATCTATCTGCCTATTGCATTTTCGCAAAAGTATGAGAATAGGCTCTGTTTGGCGGTGGATGACTGAGCCAAAAAAATCGAGACGCCAAACGTCGTTTGCATTCTGGCCTGAACTTGCCAAACGGTTTGTATCTTCATGGCGATACGTCTTTTTAGGTGTTTTTAAGTGAATTCAGCCTGTATCCCTTGTCAGGTATGGGATTGCGCGAGTTGATTTATATCGAGACGCCAAACAGTGATTGTTACGGCAGTTTTACGTTTGGCGTTTCGATCCAAAAGCCAAACGGATAGTGGTTTTGGCTTTTGGGGTTAATTGGATGGGGAAATTAGTTTGGTAGAAATCGTCAATGAACAATGGAAAGCAGAGGTATCAGATTTACTTCAGCAAGAAACGGACAGGCTAAAAGCGCTGGCACGAGCTGAAGTTGATGACTTTTGGGTTACCCATTACAAGGTTCGCGAGAATGCGCCCTTTAAAGATTGGGGGCTGCTTGGTGTCCGTATCAGAGACTTTAAGTATGGCTTTGGCATTGAGTGGTACATCAACAGTTTTCACGGTCAACGAGGCAAACGCGTGGTCTTTAGTAAGGGACTGCGTATTTCAAAGACGAAGCTGAGATACTCATTTTTGGACTGCCAAGGTTTGGCCAAAGAATGGGAGCTAGCGCTGGCCATGGAGAAAGAAGAATTCTTCAGTGATATTCGACGCCAGGTTGATAAGCTCAACATGCTGCGTCGAAGGGTTAATGCATATTGAGATCGTAATCTTCGTAATAGTTGTGAACTAATTAAGATTACGATCCACAATTATTATGCCTCATAACTATTGCTGGATAGTAATTGGTACATTTACTGCTACTGGGTTTAGTATCCAGCCATTAGTCTTTAGCAATCTCACAGCATCACTGTAAAGATTTGTTCCTTCTTTGATTGATTTTATTGTAACAAGTAAAACTGTTTTTTGGGGCGTCGCCGGATTTTGTTCTTCTGCCCTGATGGTCGATTCCATCTTGAGCTTCCATGCAGCAACTCCAGTACCTTGAGGATATCTTTTCTTGTGAGCTTTTGTAGGTGACCACTTAAAGGAGTTCTTTAGCTGGTTAATTTCATATAAGTCTTTTTTCTCAGAAGGCAAAGGCGGTACTTTTCCCTTAAATATAGTTTTTAGCTCCCCTGTTTTTTCGTCCAGAACATCTTTTGTTTCCCCCATTGAGACGCTAATGTTTACACGACTGTATTCTGAACCAAAAGATCTATCAAAAGGAGGCGAATAAACCAGTGTCATGGCTACTTCTCCCTTAAACATTCCAGCGTCTTGAACTGAAGTTGGCAATGGAATTGGACTTCGCTCAAACTCAACTAATCCATGACGAACATCGACTTCAAACATCAGTGTGATTTGATCATCTGTGCAATAGAGTAAGTCGTCGATATCTCCAGGCTTTCCAAACCCTGTAGAATACTCGTAACCATTGCAGCCAAGTACTGCTGAATGAATTACTAGTGCTTTTACCTTCTCTGGTGTAGCGACAATTGTTCCGTCTATTGATTTCCATGCATTTGCCGCTATAGAAGAAACTATAGGGGTAGCAAAACTAGTCCCAACAGATTCGAACATTTGGTTGTCTGGCCCACATGATAAGACTCCTATTTGTGCAAAACTTCCGCTGGGAGTGCAGTTTCCTCCATAATGGATCACTTCTGGTTTTGGAGTAAATGCTGGTCCTGGGCCGATTCTCGAAAATGGTGAACATTGGCCTGTTTCAGAAGCGGACAGAGGGTTTGCCTTATGAGCCATTGATCCAACAGTTAATGCTCTTAATGAATCTCCTGGTGAAGATACTCGACTTTCACGGAGCTTTTCTTCTTCAGGTTTGCTCGAAGTAAACGAATTATGATTTCCTGAAGCAACAACAAACAAAATACCATGCTTCTCACTGAGGTCATCAAGGAAGCATCCAAAGTCCGAAAACGCATTAAGTGGAGTTGGCTCTGATCGACCTATTGATAAATTCCAAATTTTGATTTCGGGAAACTCTTCAACTGCTTCTGAGATCATATCCATCAGATCGTCTTCGGAAGCGCTTCCTGAAGTATCAAATACGGTAATATCTACTAGTTTTGCTTGCGTGTTAGGGAAACCGCTACCTTGATAATTTAGAGAGCTTGGAGAGGCAATTAACCCTCCTACCATTGTGCCATGAGATGTATCAAGCAGGTCTTCAGGTACAAAAGACTTTCGACCTACGACCCACTTATTAATCTGTATTGATTTTCGGCAAATACCCGAATCAACAACAGCTACCACCGGATAATCAACGCCTGTTGTTGGGTCGGGTAGCAATAAATTGTCAATCGGACCAACTGGGCTTGTCGCTAATTTATAGTCAGTAGGAGTGTAGGTTGGCATTTCTTCGATAGAGCGCACAGCAACGTTATTTGCCAAGTTTTGAATAGAGAGTTTGCTCTTAGCTTTTACCGTGTGAAATCTGGTATGCGGCGAAAACTCTCTAAAAGTGATATCGAGAGATTCGTTTGCAGTTGATTCATCAAAGTAGTTCTTAACAACAGCATTCTGGCTGTCTTTTAAGTGATCAAATAGATGAATTTTGTATTTCTGAACACCAAAATCATCGTCATCTAAACTTCTAACTTGAAGCCTATCTTCACTTGAAAATACGCTAATCTCTTCAATTGCTGCGATATCTGGTTGAACTGTTTTTGCCCTAGATTGAACTCTCTGTCTGAGTTGGCCTAACCCCTCCTCATTAGCGCTAACGAGCAAAATTCCAAAATCAGCGCTTCCAATGATAGGGCAAGTATTATCTTTAAATACATTGTCTGGTCTGTGCGATTTAGCCAATGCATTCTCTAGTAACCTGACTTTTAGAACAGCTGGCACGTTGGGATGCGATTGAAAGTGCTGTTTTAGTTCTAAAGTAGACTTATCTATATCCGATTGCAGTTTATCAACCAGCTCTTTGGTAACTTCGCGAAGTGGCTTTGGTCCGCTTTTGGGAGGTGGCGTTTCCCTGAAATCGCGTTGTGTAATTTTTACAGCTTGTATTGGGTTATTTTTATTGCTCATTTTCATCCCTATTTAGCAAGTTTGATATTTTTCCTGTAGACATTCCAAATATTTTTGAAAGCAGTCGCACTGTAAAAAGTTCTGAGTTTAGATTTTTCAACTCTACTAGTTTGTCCGTGGCTTCTTTTTCAGACTCAATTACATTTGAGTATCGAACCATTGCAATCCGATACAACAACTCTTGCTCAGTAGTCTGATTTTCATCATTCAAAATCGCTTTTCTTTTTGCTGCAACGCATATTTGAGCAATAATTGCTCCCGATAGTCCAACTGAATGCTCAACTGTTTTCTGTAGCTTAGATGGAGAAAACTCTGCTAACTCATTACGGTAAATCTGTTCTCTTGTAACAGAATCTGGAGCATTTAGTTTAATTCGAAGCTCGAAGCGTCTCCAAACAGCAGGATCCAACAATTGTTCGTGATTTGTTGCGGCAATGATTATTGTATCTTTAGGAAGTGCATCGATGTTTTGAAGCAGACTGACTACCACACGTTTTAACTCTCCCAACTCATGTTGATCGTCTCTTGCTTTAGCTAAAGCATCAAACTCATCTAAAAACAAAACGCATGGCTGCTGCGATGCAAAGTCAAAAAGTGATCTTATATTCTTAGATGTTGAGCCAAGAAGCGACGATACCAAAGAATCGCAACGAGCAGTGAACAACGGTAGTTCAAGTTGTGCGGCTACATTGTGAGCAAGTAGTGTTTTACCGCAACCAGGAGGACCATACAACAATAACGATGGGGCACTACTTAGGCCTGCATCAGCTAATTTTTCTGCTTTTAAAACAAAGGAAATAAATTCATCAACTTGAGCTTTAGTTGTTGCATCAAGAACTGCCATGCCAGAATGATTAGACCCTGGATAGGTAATATCAGCTAACGCCATATGGCTATCTTTATCAACAGGTGCTCTCAACTGCCTTGCTGGCTGTGCCGATGCTAAGTTATAGCCAGAAGCCAGAAGACTATCGGACATGGAAGTTCTTAATCGTTTGGCAATCTTATGCTCTCCATCACTTTCTAATTTGTCTGCAAGAAATTCTGTATAAGCTTTTACCTGATTGATCTTTCCAAGCACTCCACCTTCAATAATTTTTGATAATTCTCTCGCATACTTCATTTTTAGGCCTTTATGTGAACATAGGTGCTGAATTTTGAACATAATAGCACTTAATTGAGTTTTAGTGTAGGTTTTGTGAACGCATTTTCGTGGGGCTTCGTCAGTAGTTACGTGAAAAAACTTAATTCAATCCCCCGTTACACAGAGGAGGTACGTTATGCCAACAGGGGCTTAAGCCTGAGACAAAACTTGAATCGTCACATTGTGTAGGACTTCAGCTTTTTCTGGGTATCCGTGTTCAAAAGCTCCCATGGAGATCTCTCAGTCCAGAACCCTTTTCATTAGTAAAATCGAGTTTTTGATCATTTTTTCTTTTATGAATAGTCAATGTCTTGCGCTTGAAGTCGGCGTCCTGTTCATTCAATACACAGTTCTACACTGCATTGAACCCGGCATAAGAAATAGGTTCTAAGATGGTTAGCTTTATCTGGCCATGGAGAAAGAAGAATTCTTCAGTGATATTCGACGCCAGGTTGATAAGCTCAACATGCTACGTCGCAGAGTGAATGCCTATTGAATCACCGGGTCTACTTCACTCGTGGTAACTGGTCCCAGCGTGTTGTGTAGGCGGGAGACAAATGCTCTCGCTTCATCGACCAATCTTTCTTCGTACCTTGTCCAGCAAAGAAAACCTTTCCGGCACCGCTTTGATTAATGCTGTCCAATACAGACATTAACTGTTGGCTATTAGAGCGGGTCGATACGTCATCGAATAGTCCTGGCTGAAACATGTCAGGATCGTAAAAGTCAGACAGCATGACGCCCGCTTTGGCATAACGAAAACCATCCTTCCAAATCCGCTTGAGTAAGTGATTGGCTAGCTCGATAAAATCCCGCGTATCGCAACTGGGGATCAGCAACTCACCTGATGCAGAGTTGCTGTATTGCGGCTCGTTGTCCTTAAAGGGGCTGGTACGTATAAACACGGTCAGCACTTTGGCTTGCTGCTGTTCTTTGCGAAGCTTCTCAGTGGCGCGGGTTGCGTATTCGCATACGGCCTCACGTAACAATTCAAATTGCGTTACTTTTACGCCAAATGAACGGCTACAAACGATTTGTTTCTTAGTTGGCGGGATCTCTTCAAGTTCAATACACGACTCACCATTGAGCTCTCTGACAGTTCTCTCTAAAACCACCGAGAACTGGTCTCTGATGGCTCTAGGAGAGGCATTGGCTAGGTCTAGGGCTGTGGTGATACCCAAAGCATTTAATCGCTTTGAAAGCCGTCTACCAACGCCCCAAACATCATCAACCGGGACTAATGCGAGCAATCGACGTTGCCGATCTGGATTGGTCAGGTCTACCACCCCTTGAGTGGCGGGATATTTCTTGGCGGCATGGTTAGCCAGCTTGGCGAGTGTTTTAGTCGGTGCAATGCCTACACAAACGGTGATCCCAATCCAGTGGCCAATGCGCTCCCGCACTTGTTGTCCGAACTCGACAAGGGATAGGACAGACTCGATACCGGTTAAATCCAAAAACGCTTCGTCAATGGAGTAAACCTCTACTCGTGGTGCCATCTCCTCCAAAGTGCGCATCACTCGACTGCTCAAATCTGCATACAGTGCGTAGTTGGACGAGAATGCCAAAATGCCATGACGCTGCATTTCAGCTTTGATTTGAAAAACGGGTACGCCCATTTTAATACCGAGTGACTTGGCTTCACGCGAGCGTGCAACCACGCAGCCGTCATTGTTGGACAGCACCACAACCGGCGTATCTTTTAAATCAGGACGAAACAGCTTCTCACAACTGGCGTAAAAGTTGTTGCAGTCCACCAAGGCAAATACAGGCATGGGACAGTCACGACTTACGGCGCATGTTTCGCACCACATTGGTGACCACACCAAATATCTCTAACTCTGCCCCTTCAGGAATATGAATGGGCTCATACGCCTGGTTTCTTGGGATCAGCTTGACGCACGGCCTTAGTTGAAGCTCCTTTACCGTGAGTTCACCATGGATGCCAGCGATGACAATGTCACCGTGTTCGGCTTGAACAGAGCGATCAACCACCAGAATATCATCTGGGTGAATCCCGGCATCAATCATTGAATCACCTTCAACACGCACAAAGAACGTTGCAGCCGGTCGCTTGATGCACAGCTCGTTGAGGTCGAGCGTTTGCTCAACATAATCCTGCGCTGGTGAAGGAAAACCAGCAGAAACACGTTCCATGAACAATGGAATACGAAGGCGCTTGGCTTTGATGAAGGCAAGTGCGCCGCTACGGCCTATCAGCGAGACACTCATGACGAACCTCGAAAAATTATAATTGATACTGTTTGTTTATACAGTATCTAATGCTATGCTGATTTCTACAAGTAAAATTGTAGGTAAAACTGTAGTTGTTCGACTGAGACGCTGTGTCGTGGGTGATTTATTTTTTGTGTTGAAAAACTAGATGTGGGGGATCGCTCGCCCTCGTCAAAGCCTGCAAGGCTTGGACAATACTGCTTCTGCCTACTGCTCTTGCTTCTGTTACTGATCCTGTTACTGCTACTGGTTAACGCATGGGTCAAGTAACCGTCAAACAAGGCTTGTTGAACCCTTTGCAAAGGGTTTCAAAACAGTTAGTAAAATTCTGCTTCGTATTGAATTTACTGGCTTAAAGCGAAGTCAGGAGCATCATTAAAATGCTCAGTCGAACTCAGTTAAAGCCTTTTGCAACCGTTTGAAAAGGGGTTGCCTAAGCCATACGTAAAGGGTATCGGTAAGGGTTACCAAAACGGTTTAGCTAAGACTTTCTGAAAGGCTTAGCCAAAGCCTTCATACATGGGTTCACCCAGTAGAAAGATTAAAAAAACGCTGAGGTATTCAAGGTGCATTTTGTACAAACGCGTTTATAAACGAACAGGGCACAGTGAAATAACCCAAAGCGAACAATAGAATTGAAGAGGAACCATCAATGACAAGAGCCCCTGCGCCATTTCCGCTAGAGCGCCTCGCGGATATCCCAGAAAGACCAGAAGATTTTAGATTGCTGGAGCGTATTCCATTAACGCGTGAGCCGCAGTCCTGGCCACTTGAACTATCTCCTGTAGTCGGTGACGAACAGCCAATGGTGCTGCTCGATACAGAGACAACCGGACTGTCTGCCGATGACGAGTCCATTATTGAGCTTGGTATGGTTAAGGTGCTTTACAGCCCCTCTGCTAAGCGGATTGTGTCGATTGTTGATGTGATAAGTTTGTATGAAGATCCCGGCAAGCCAATCCCTGAGCTGATTACCGAGTTAACCGGTATCACCGATGATATGGTGCAAGGCCAGCGCATTGATGATGCACTGGTTGCGAGTTGGTTATCCGATGATCCGCTGGTGGTCGCGCATAATGCACAGTTTGATCGTCCTTTCTTTGAAAAGCGGTTTGCCGCATTAGGCCATCTATCTTGGGCCTGTTCAGCCAGTGGCATAGATTGGAAAGCACTGGGTTTTGAAAGTCGAAAGCTTGAGTACCTGCTGCTTCGCTTAGGTTGGTTCTATGAAGGACACCGAGCTGCAACCGATTGTTTGGCGATGGCCTGGTTGTTCCATTTGTTGCCTGAGTCCGTTGCAAACTTATTGTCTGAAGCAGACAGGCGAACTGTGTTAGTTCGTGCGTTTGGTGCGCCGTTTGACGTAAAGGACTATTTAAAAGAACGCGGTTACCGCTGGCATGACGGTGTGAAAGGTGCCAACAAACATTGGTGGCGGGAAATCAGCGAAGACGAGTTGCCGCTGGAGCAAACGTATCTTGATGATTTGTACCATCGTGGCTCAGAACATGCCCACTATGACTACAAAGATGCCCGCAATCGATTTAAGGCTTTATCATAGCCTCTTGCATATTTGAAAACCTCTGGAAAATGGAAAGTGAACTTATGGTTTAACCAACAAGAGGAATCTTTCCATGTACCAAGACACCTACATTGAATACTGGGGCGAAATATTCGTCTCTGCCCGCATCATTGAATTTGGCATCACGTTCGAGCGCTTTCTTAAAGATCCATGGAAGCACTTGATGTCCTGTGGCCAAGAGTCAGCTCCAGACGCGATTGCTGAAGGGATGCTGCCATTGCTACCAGCCCAGGCAGAAGTTGCTAGGCGCATTCGGGAGAGTGAGCAACGAGCCCTGATGTCTACAGAACCGGACAAAAGGGGATCTCATCGCGGTAACATCGTGGTGCCACTGGTTCGGGTGGCGCATTGATAGCGGCTATCAGCAATGACACGAAACAAGGCCTTCACGCCCATACCTGAGCGGCAATTGCAATCAAGATCAAAAAGTTGCCGCTTATTCTTCCCTACAAAATAATTTGTGATAGGATGATACCTAATAAAATTAATTAGGTTGAGGCCTATTCAGTGTTTTATGGCCATCTGTCCAGCTTCAACCAGTAGAGATTGATTAGTCATTGCGGATGAAGAGCAGCATTGAGTGATGCTTTTCAATGTGATTACGCGATGTCGGTCCGTACTTTATAAACAGAATTTTTAAAAAACTGGTTGAATTGGATAAACAAGACGCATGACAAATGATGGTCTGAAACAAACAGTAGTGGCGAAGCCAGATAGGCTTTCGCAGATAGCGCAGTTGCCACAAGCAACCAGAGATCGCATTGCCCACATTGATTTCACCTTATTATTTAAGGGCGAAGCGGTGCGAGCGGATTTAGTCGATCGCTTCAGTATAGCCGCCGCACAAGCAACGAAAGACTTCACCATGTACAGAGAGCTTGCGCCAGGCAACATTGAGTATGACCAAAAGCTCAAGTTGCACAAGCGCGGTGAAGCATTTGAGCCCTTGTTCGACTACGACGTTGTGAGAACGCTGGCGACGATTAGCCAAGGGTACGGCGATGGCTTTACTGGAAAGGTAAAACCACCTCTTGCGTGTGAAGCGCCTTATCACCTTAACAAGCCGAGCTTATCGATAGTAGCGAAAGTCACCGAGGCCATACACAAAGGCAAAGCCTTGCGTATCACCTATGTATCGTTATCGAGCGGTAAAACCACGCGTGAAATTGTGCCGCATACGCTGGTAGACAATGGCCTGCGTTGGCACGTTCGTGGTTATGACCGCAAGCATAATGAGTTCCGTGACTTTGTGCTTACCCGAATTAAAGCAGCGGTTGTACTTGAGGATTCGAGGTTGTCTGAAACCGAGCTCGAAACCCAAGACCGGCAATGGAACCGATTTGTAGAGCTGGAGTTAGTGCCACACCCACGCATAGAGCACAGCGAAGCGATAGAGCTGGATTATGGTATGACGGGTGGCGTGATGAAGGTCGAGATCAGAGCAGCAACCGCTGGGTACTTGCTTCGGCTTTGGAATGTCGATTGCTCCAAAGCGGCTCAGCTAAAAACACCCGAATTTCATTTATGGTTAAAAAATTATCAAACTTTATACGGTGTCGGTAACCTTGCGATTGCGCCTGGTTTTGACATGGTCACAGAATAGGAAATAACATGAACAAGCAACAATTAGCCGCAAAAATCTGGGAATCAGCAAACCAGATGCGCTCCAAGATTGAAGCAAACGAATACAAAGACTATATCTTGGGCTTTATCTTCTACAAATACCTCAGCGACCAGTTAGTTCAGTTTGTCACCAAAGAGGGCATGACGCCTGAAGACATTAAAGCCCTAAACGAAGAAGACGCGGACACGGTCAACTACATTCAAGACAATCTTGGCTATTTCATCGCTTACGATAATTTGTTTTCAACATGGATTGACCCGAAACACGACTTTGACGAGTCTAACGTACGCGATGCGCTATCTGCCTTTAGCCGTTTGATTTCTCCTACCTACAAAAAATTGTTTGAAGGTATTTTCACCACCCTCGAAACGGGCCTGAGCAAACTCGGTGAAAGCGCGAGTAAGCGTACAAAAGCCATCAGCGATCTACTGCATTTAATCAAAAGTATCCCAATGAACGGTAAGCAAGGCTATGACGTACTGGGTTACATCTATGAATACCTGATTGAAAAATTTGCCGCCAATGCCGGTAAAAAAGCCGGTGAGTTCTACATAATGTCACCTTCATTTTTTACTTACGAATGCCACCTTCAAAAAGCTGCTTAAACTGTTACCAGATTTTCTTCTTCTTGAGCTTTTACAGGTAAGTAAATTTTTAGTTTCTCATCAAGCCAGTCTG
>NZ_JAKGBH010000043.1:0-36993 GCF_021532515.1 Pseudoalteromonas sp. PAST1
GACGGTATGTCAGGCACCAAGAAAAGGAAGAGGTGCAAGAGCAGGCGCAGTTAACACTGCAGTAAACAACGCCCCCTTCTAGGGGGCTAATGCAAAGCCACCTTCTTTAGAAGGTGGATCTTTTACTCCAACTGAAACTCGCACCTTGAAATGGTTTGGGTATATAAAGCCCAGCACTGTATGAAGTACTGGGCTGTTTTTTTAGGATTGATAGTCGTAGTAAATCAAAATACACACCAGCTAACCTACTTAGATCTAATCTTCGCTTAAAAGATTGAAAAGTTTATGTTACAACGGCACTAACATTACTTTTTAGTTACAAACATGACTGAACTTTACCATTGGTTTGATTTAATCGGCGTAGCCGTGTTTGCTGTTTCTGGAACGCTATTAGCGTACGACAAAAAAATGGATGGCTTTGGGGTTGTTGTGTTAGCCACAGTCACTGCTATTGGCGGTGGAACTGTGCGCGACGTTATTTTAGATGTGCCCGTATTTTGGTTACATGATCAAAGCTACTTCTGGGCTATATTACTTTCTGTATTTGTTACCACCCGTTTAATCAATAAGCAGCGTTCTATTTCACTTAATGCGCTGCAAGTGGCAGATGCTTTTGGTTTAGCATTTTTTGCTGTGATGGGGGCACAAAAAGCGATGCTTGCCGGTATGCCTGATACCACCGCGATTATTATGGGTGTGATCACAGGGTGTTTTGGTGGCGTTATCCGTGATGTGTTGGCTGGAAATATGCCGATGCTGTTAAAAGGTGAGCTCTATGCTATTACTTGCATCGCAGGTGGGATTGTTTACACATTAAGTATCTCACTGGGTTTAGTGACCGAAATGGCCATGGTGTTGGCTATGCTTATGACCTTATCACTGCGTTTAGCTGCAATGAAATGGCACCTTACATTACACGTTTTTAAATATCCCGACTAAGATTAGTATTAAGAATGAATGATAGGGACATCATGGATCGTGTCTTTAGCTAGAATATTTTCTCGTGCACAAGTAGGTGTGCAAGCTCCTGAAGTGATTGTAGAAGTACACTTAGGCAACGGCTTACCTGCTTTTCAAGATGTGTTTTCTTATGCCTTTAGTAAATCGTTGTACAACGATTTATGCATTTAGTTCTATCATGAACGTTCAAGTACCTATAGTTGGTGTAAGTTCCATGAATTAAAGTTAGCTTCCGAATAACTTTTGGAATAGCATGTTTGAAAAGTTATTAGGAAATGGAGCATTCATGGGTGAGCTGCTAACACAACGCGGAAAAGTGATCTATATATCAGATGAAAGTAAGCGAATTCGAAACCTTTCAGAAATTTCAGCCCCACTGAGTGCTGATGATATTGTTGATGCAGCGGAAGAATACGATAGCGAAGGAGATGCTTACCCGTTTAAGAGCTCTATTGATTACGATGTAGTGGTTGGTGATCAAAGATACCCCCCTAAAGCACTGCTTGGTATTGCTTTGTCTAAGTACTATGGTGTGCAGATTTTGCCTGAGCACTTCATAGGTGGTGCAAGTAGTAGCTGTTTCAGCATACTCAATAAGTTAAAGTTTACAATTCTCCCAAAAGAAAGCGTGAAGCGGTGCGAAGAAACTTTTCAGTTCGATGGGTTTGAGGAGGGAAGTACCTACACGAAGCTCGAGGCTTTCAGAAGAGCAGGTGTACGAGTACCTAATCAAGCTCGAGATATTCCTGGGCCAACGAGATTTATGAATTGTGTTGTTTTGTTTGTCACTCTTGAAAAGGCAAATAAGGCACTTGCCCATAAGTATAATGATCAGTTTCTGTTAGGGGGCCTGATGTTTCAATGGGAGTCTCAAAACAGAAACACAGTATCGACACCTCACATGAAGATGATTTTGGAAGGTGAGCCAGTAGTTCTTTTTGCTCGTATTCATGAGAAGGTAGGTGGTAAGTCTCAACCCTTTGTATATGTTGGACAACTTAAATATATTCAACATAAATGCAATCCTACTCCAACACGTCCAATCGAAGTGGTGTTTGAACTCTCCAATTACAGGGCTGACGCATCAGGTGAGCTCTTGAATCTATACGAGTGGCTTCCAGGTGAGGATAGTGACTTAAAGCACCTTGATATCAATTGCACAGAACTAGAGCAAACAGCGGCTCCTAAGCGTGCTTCTAAGCCAAAGAAAGTTAGCTCAAAGAAAGCCCCTAGGAAAGTTGACTGGGCCGATATTGATGAGCGTAATAGAGACCTTGGCTTAATTGGTGAAAAGCTTGTCCTCGAGTATGAGGTTAAAAGGCTAAAAAGTTTAGGGCTAGGTGAGCAAGCTAATAGAGTAAAGCACGTAGCAGTAGACGATGATACTGCCGGCTATGACATCCTGTCTTTTGATGAATACGGAAAAGAAATTTACATAGAAGTCAAAACAACTACCCAGTCAATGAGTACCCCATTCTACATTTCTAGGAATGAAGTCGAGGTGTCCAGAGAGAAAGGTGAACAATACTGGATCTATCGTGTGTATTCAGTATGTGCAAGTTCTCAAAAGGCTTTATTTTATAGCTTGCAAGGTGATGTGGAGTCGCATTTTGAAATAGTTCCTTATGGGTATAAGGCGTACCGAAAGTGAACTTTAGTTCATGCAACTACACAAGTAGAGTGCAGCTCTATGTTTGAGATAGCGTCAAGTTGTTCAGGTGACTCATGAACTTTAAAAACTTACCTCTTGGTGACGTCGATGCGTTCTCCTTACGTAATTTCATACAACTTTCTTCATTACTACTACTGAGCTCTTGCTCAGATAAAGAAGAGTGGCGAGGAATCGTCGTTGAGCCAGAAAACCGATGCTCAACATACAATAGAGCAGACTACTACTACCCTCAAAATATCGAGATGGAGGTGATTGCTGCTATGGGAGGTATTATATACGGCCCATACACAGGAACTGTTTATGATAAACGAGAGCATACAGACATAGAGCATATCGTTGCGCTCTCAGAAGGGCATGATAGTGGTATGTGTAAAGCAAGCCAGAGAAAAAAGAGAGAGTTTGCTACAGACCTTCAAAACTTAACATTAGCGTCACCCTCAATAAATCGTTGTACAAGAGAAGGTAAGTGTGGCTTAGATGCTGGTGAGTGGCTACCCAAGAAGAATAAGTGTTGGTTTGCTCATAGGGTAGTATTGGTCAAACGAAAATATAAACTAAGCGTAGACATTAATGAGGCAAAAGAGTTGGAGTCAATACTATCTAGGTGCAAGGATATGGACATGATTTTTTATTCGGAAAGCTATAAGTAGCACCTTATAATTTGCTTCCTAAGGTATCTATCTGGTAAAGAAACTCCAGCCTTGGATTTGGTGTTGAGAGCTAGTACAACAGCTCCCTACACTGTTTTTCATCCACGCTATGCCGTTTATGTCCTTTTTCTATTTTGTAGCTCCTGCATGTACTGATTGAGTTGTTGTAAGTCAGCTTCAATCTCTTCGATTATAGGGTATGGGTCTCCAACAGGGGGGGCACTATCATGGCCAGTAAAGAATATGCTGCACTTTGTCATTGCTCTATTTACAGTCAAAATATCTTCATTTGTGATATCGGTGAGTTGCTTTAACCGGACAGTTTGAACTCCTCTCTCGAATCGGCTAACAACTTTGTTTAAAAGCTTTTCTTCAACAAGCCGTTCCCAACTTTCTCTAAGGCGCCCGTAAAACTCCCTTGTAGCACTTCTAAACTCTGCTTCTGTTCCATTCTCATCAACCTTTTTAATATTCCTTAATTCAGCATTGAGAGCTTTTATGCGCTTGCTTGTGGTGAGTGCCTCCCATGGAGCAGACTCTCTTACCAAACCTGCTTTGTCTCTTCTTGAGCGTTCGAGAGCGCAGCTTTCATGCGTTGCTCCCCTAGACTCTGCGGCTTCAAGTAAAAGTTTATAAAATACAATGTCATGAGTGAAAACTATGACTTGCCTCTCTAGTGATTCCGACACTAGCCGTTCTGCGACACGACTTCTCCATTGGTGACTAAGTGAGTTTACAGGATCATCAAAGATCACTGCTGAATTTCTATGGTCTGCTTTCATCTCAGCGAGAAAAGCTGCAATAGCTATACAGCGCTGTTCTCCTTCACTTGCAATTTTTGATACCAAGGGTTCATTTCCATCCTTAATGACAAGTTTCATTTGCTGGTTTGCACCTTTGGTTCTTGTACTAGCTTTAACAGTGAATCGAATAAACCCGAATAACTTCAACTCCTCATCGAATGCTTTCACTAGTGGAGTAATGAGACCCTCTTTACTGATCTTAGCTGCTAATGTTGAGACAGGCTTAGTATTGCACTGCTGACCTAAGGCATTCATTTTTTCAATAACCTTTAGCCTTTTAAGATTACTTAAAATGAACTCTCTGTTGTTAGAGATGAACTTCCTATCTTCGAGGTTTCGCAATTCGAGCTCTTTGGCTCGAATTAGACTTTGCAGGTCTTCATCGGTCTTTATTGCGTCACGTTCAGCAGTCAATGAATCGATCAAGCTTTTAAGCTCTTCTTGTACTGATATGTCTATTGTTTCAGTAGGTAGGGGGTCATTTGATGAACTTGTGCACAATTGCTGCCTCAGAGTTAATTGGTTAAAAAGCTCTTCAAATCTCTTCGCCGAATTGGGTCGTATTTTGTTCAGCTCCATAAGTGCAGCTTTGTGATTTGATAAGGAAAGGGGCTGCTTTGAAATCTCTGATATTGCACTATTCATCTGTGTGTATGCTTTAGTGGCTTCGGTTGCTGCATTGTCAGCCAAAAACTCACTGAGAGATTTCATCTTTTGCTCACTTGATAGCGTAACTCCCTGTAAACACAAAGGGCATGTATCACCATGTTTTAAAGGGAAACTACGAGCGGCTGGCTCTTGCTCTAAAAAGCTTTTTGCAGCATTCCATATTTTCTGCCAACTTATGCCAGCTATTGTCTCGAATGGGATGTCATTTAAGATAGCCATTTTTAGTTGATCTGCATGCTGCTGTTTTTCAGCGTAATCTAAACGCAATTGTCTAAGAGTTGTTAAGGCTTTGTCCCCTAGATAGTTTAGTACATTTGATGAGTGCCTAAAAAGAGAGTTCAGTAGCTCTATCTGTTGATTAAGAGTTGCCTTTTTGGTTGCGGTAGTTTGCGTTTTATCTATCTGGATATCTTTGTGGAGTAGCTCAATCCTTTCATCTTCATGTGCTAATGCGCAATGTTGCTCTAAGTCACATGCGTCACTTTGAGCTGACAGATTCCTTATGAATAAAGCTGCGGGACTATCGGAATTTAAAGGTGGCAGGGGGATTAGACCATTGCCACCCATCGTATCTTCATTAACTATAGCTTTAACCTGACTAATGGCTTTGGACAACTCTGTGAGTAAACTCAGGCCAACAGGCTTGAACCCCAGCTCATCTTCTTTGTTTACGTAGTGATGTGCTGAGGAACTGTCAAAGACACGTACTGATTTTAGGTAGGAGTTAGCTGGAAAGTCAGGCTTCCATTGAAAGCTTTGCTTATGCCCATTAATACCTACAGTGATATTAGCTTCTGGAGAGGGGTTGTGTGCCTCAAAAATGTTACCAATAATCTGTGGCGTATCACCCCGGGTCAAGCACGCGTTTTTTAAGATGTTTGCATAGCTCGATTTACCTGCTCCATTGTCACCATAGATAATGTTTAGTCCTGAGTCTGAGAATCTAAGCTTTTGACCCTCCGCTAGTAGACCAACTCCTTTGACACTTGAAATTTCATCAAGGTTAATCGCTTCTGTTTCATGCATATAGCCACTGAAATTAATAGGGGCCATGGCTTCTATAGATAAAGGAGATGGGGGCTCTAGGTTATGTTCAACACGTGCCACATGATAAATCTCATTTAAATGTTGCTGTTCTAACTGACCATGCCTTAGGGCTAACCTAATTGAGTGTTTCCACCACATAGGCTTGTCTTCTGACCATAGAGATATTTGTTCAATTGCTGTCATGAATTAGTCCTTTAAATTGAATTATGCACTTGAAAGGCTATGGAGAGTTTTCAGAGCAAGTTCGTGTGTTGAGTGATATAGGGCTTAATTTTTAGGAGTTAAGCCGATAACCCTTCTTCTAAGTTTTGCTTGTACTTAGACTGTAGTCGTTTCACTGTTGAGGCTGATACACCCAGCAGCTTACCTACCTTTGAAATTGAGTTTGTCGTCCTTAGCATAGCAACTTTTTCTGGAGTGACCTTTGGTGGTCGCCCTATAACTTTACCTTCTGAACGAGCTCTGGCTTGCCCCTCTAATGTACGTTCACGAATTCTGTTGCGCTCAAATTCAGCGAATGAGCTTAGTAGTTGTAACATTAGCCGCCCCTCAGGTGATGATAGATCCTTTGATGGGAGGTCTAAACAGTGAAGCTTTATTCCTTTACTTAGAATTCGATTTATCGTGTTTTGGACATCGATGTTATCCCGACCTAACCGGTCTAGTTTCAGTACGACTAATGTGTCGCCATCCATTAGCTTATTCTCGAATAAGTTTTGAAACTCCTTCCTATCCATCGCAGAAACATAACCTGATACATTCTCATGAATAACAAAGCGTTCATCAACATCGTAGCCATGGTTTTTAAAAGCTAGCACTTGGTTCTTAGTTGTTTGTTCTGCTGTTGATACGCGACAGTAAAAGTAAGTTCTATGGCTCATATACTCAATCCCTGGTCAATAAGTGCCCCCATACTAATGAGCCTAGCTCAAATGTTCAAGCTGTACTTCTGAGCTAACTCTCTGATGGCTCAATTGATATGGCTCATAAATGGTTATTTTTGGGCTAGACTAAAACTTAACCATTTAAGGACTGAGGTAACTATAACTATGTGCCTTGCAGGGGGTTCAACGTATTGAGATGAATATAGTGCTTCGGGTATATGCAGTCGGCTCCGACTGGCAAGGTAGTATGAATAAGCTCAAATCCACTGCGCTGCAAGGCCGTAATTTTTCGTACCGACAGTAAGCCTTTTGTAGTGATTGTGTTTGAAAAACACTATATATACTATGGGGAAAGGCGATTTAGCAGTGTGTTCACTAACGGCTTTGCTCACAACGCATGTCATCATATATGTATGATTAGTGAAATCGACTGCATTATAGCGAATTTGGAGCCTAATCGTTTGCTATGAATCAGGGAACAGCTGAGTGCCCCGATGGTTGCCTATTTATGATAATGACAACCCCCCTAAAAATCTGAGCACCATTTCATTGAATTCAGTGAATGGTGCAGTATAAATTGATTAGGGATGTCAGTTACCAATTTTGTAAGGATACACCCAATGAATGACCGTTATACCCTCTTGAAGTCCGTCGCAGATACTATTAGTACCTATCGTAATGGTGCACTAGAAAAGCCAACACCAGAACATGTAGGTCGCTGGCTTGAGCAGTTCACACCTGAGAATCAGCTACCTTTTATTCGTGAGTTCGACCATGTGCTAAAGAAAACCTTCATCACGGAAGCGAGTATTTGGCAGTACCTAAATAACTTAGTAACTAATGCAGAATTGGTTGGCAGTGATAGCCGTTCATTTTGGTTAAGCGCTAATTTTTTGAACATTCAGTTAAATGGGCACAGTCAAACAGAGATGATTAGGTGTTTTTCAAATTGTCTAATGAGCACTTTTGGGTTCTCGACGAGAGACTGTGGGAAAGTGGGAGGTGATTATATTTACTTAGACGACATCATGTTTAGTGGGGGAAGGGTAAAAAATGATCTAGTGAAGTGGATAACAACTAGTGCACCTCAACAAGCAAAAGTGCATGTAATAGTCGCGGCAAACCATTCTTTAGGAGTATTCTTGACTAACCGGGAGCTCGATAAAGTTATAGCTGAATCAGGTAAAAATATCGTGATAAAGTGTTGGAGGATTTTTACATTGGAGAACAAGAAAGCTAATAAGCACGTCTCACAAGTGCTTTGGCCATCAATGGTTCCCAATGATGAAGATGTGCGGCGTTATATAAACTTACCCCATAGATACCCTCTAGAACTTAGGCAACCAGCTAATGTAACCGTAGAGCCATTCTCATCAGAGGAGGGCCGAGTAGTATTAGAAAGTGAATTTTTGATTGCTGGGGCTAAAATATTATCGAAAGTAGAGAACCCTAAACCATCTTTACGTCCGCTTGGTTATAGCGGCTTTGGTGTCGGATTTGGTAGTATGCTCGTAACATATAGGAATTGCCCAAACAATTGTCCTCTAGCGATGTGGTGGGGGGATTCTAGCACAAGTTCTGGCGCCTTGAGCTGGTACCCTCTTCTTGCACGAGAAGGCTATTCACATTTAAGGTTAGGAAGAATTTTTAATGCTCTCTAAGGCTCAAGGTGAAGGCAGACCTTTACGAAGCTATTCAAGAGAAGACGCGGTTGTCTTTAATAAAACTAAAGAAGCGTTTGGTGGGTTGTCAAATATGGCATCAGGCTACCCTCTGTTGGTAAATGGAGTTGACATCTTAACAAGTGAAGCTTTGTATCAGGCCTGTCGTTTCCCTCATAATCCAAAGCTCCAACAGGTTATCGTTCAGCAACTCAGCCCTATGAATGCTAAGAAGAGGAGTTGGGAGCATTTGCAGGATTCAAGAGGGGACTGGAATGAAGTCAGACATATGGTTATGCGCTGGTGTTTACATGTAAAGCTTGCACAAAATTATGATGAGTTTGGAGAGTTATTACTCAGTACTCGGGACTACCCAATAGTAGAGCTATCGTGGAAGGATGACTTTTGGGGAGCTCGCCCAATGGATAATAATGAGAGTGTGCTGGTCGGTCAAAATGTTCTAGGAAGGTTACTTATGGAACTACGAGAGAAGTTAAAGCTAGATACCACTGATAGGCTAAGGAGCGTTCCCCCAATGAAGATCCAAGACTTCATGCTCTTTGGTCGCACAGTTGAGACCGTCCGCCCTGTTGAGGGAAAGGGAGGAAAGCCTCAAGCTGAATTATTTTGACTTCTTCACTTGAATTAAACACGATACGTATCCTGATAAGTCGTGAAGACTTATTATAAGTGAGAAACCTCTTTCAAAAATTCCGAATAGTTACGGTAGCTTAGGTAGTCTTTTTGCCTATATATAGAGAAAATGTTCCCTTGTTGGATGTGAGACTCAATACATGACTGGGTAAACTTTTCCCAGCGAAGTTTGGATGGAGGTTTGAGTTTGCTTGAGCTGTACTCATTGGCATTCTTACTTTTTCTTGTACTGTCCTTACTAGCTTCTTTGGCCGAGTATGAGAAGTGATAAAGTAAGCTCCAGTAGTTAGATACGTTACTTCGGTCTATAGTTCTGGCAGAGTTTCTCATGTAGCAAAGAGCTAAGTTGAACTTTTTGGCGAGAGGCATTAAACGCTGAGCTAACTTAAAGCCACTTTGTAGCTGGCTCCCATCAACCATGAGCCACAAATGATAGTGTGGGTAGCTTCCTTCTTTAGAAAATTCCCGGCTCCAAAAAAAGCCAAGGCGTCGAATTTTTATGTTTCTATTGCCTGTACCTTTTCTGTTGCTCTCGACCAGGTGTTGTTTGCCGTATTGACTATACATGAAAGATCTTATGTCCCTCATTAGTTGCGAGATTATAGTGTTTTTGCCTTCACCTATAACACACTTGATCCTTTCTGGGTCTTGACACTCATTAGCGACTTTACTCGAGCGAAAGTTTACTGTTAGTGGCACAACGAGGACTTTGCGGTGGTGTTGCAACATAATGTCTAACTGCTTCTTGAACATCACAAGCATCTTTTCATAACACCCTGAGTCCTTTGTAACATTTATATGAACTGGCAAGTTATCAATCATAGCCCAATCCTCTTTGAGTACCTTTTTATTACCTACTACCATGCTTACTTAACCTATATTGATAATAATATATACCTAGCGACAACTTGGTCCTTCACTAGAAATTAGGCTAGTTATAAAAAACTGCGCTACAGAAGGTTCCATCTAAGGTTAGTTTGGGGAAAAGCTAGAAAACTTAACTACAATCTGTCACCTTGAATTTCGACAGCATTCTACTTGTGCAATTTTTTCTTTGGAAGAGGTTTTTGCAAAAAAACCTTTAAATTCAAAACGTTGTACAATGATTTTCTTTTTCAAATCGTTGTGCAACGATTTGAAAAGTCACAATAGTAGTGGAATAAAGCTACATACTTAGAGCTCGTCAATTCCCAGGTATTCAGATAGTGGTGCCCTGTCTACCATGAGTAGTCATCCAATAGATGTTTCATGCAGTATTGTTTCTTTGTGATAGTTGCTCAACACCACAGCGACGCCACCTGTCGCTCTCTGTAGTGCTTTCTGTGAGGCTTTTTGTGGTATCTTGTTGCAATCCCTTGCTTTTTTCCTAAATGCCCTCCTGGTTCGTTATGTGGTGTTTTTCGTTTTGTGTTGTATCAGAGTACAGTCCACTTACGAAAAGTTATAAGGGGCTTTTAAAAATTTTCGTGCCAACGTCATAGTAGACTCCATCTAGGTGGAATGAGTTGGCTAACTTTGAATGTGCTCTTTTAGCTTTTGGGTGCACTTTGAATGCTCTACCATACTCCACTACTTCGGAGTTCTTTGCGAGTATGAAGATGCGGCTATCATGTGTTCTACTGATTGTCAGTCCTTGAGTGCGTGCGGGGTACTCGACTGTAAGAATTACATCGTCCCTAAACTTCATTTCAACTTTATCTTTGTGTAGGCAGATGCATATTTGTTGGCTTTCAAGAAACTGGCTAAGAGCACTTAACGTCAAAGGATCAAGCCTTACAGATTGGCCCTTGTAGTACCTTCCCCAATTTTTTCTGTAAAGCTCTAAGTCATTTACTGATATTACTTCTATTATTTCATCCATGTGTACCTTTACTTCAAGATCTTGCTGTTGAAGCTTTAACATGTCTAACTTTGAGCGAGCCTCATTTCGCTTTGTTGTGAGTGCTGCTTTTTCATCCTCATCATGCGCTTCGAAAATTTCATCAGAATAGTGGAGTAGCCTTTCTACCATGCTCGATATTTTCTTCTCTAGCTCAACTAGCTTGTCTTTTTTTGAAAATTCTAGGTCTTGGCTCTTCCCTTGACTTTGTTGTAATTCCAGCATGCTGAATTGGTATAGCTTTTTTTCTATAAACTGACAAAAGTGTAACAGCAGCAGCTTCTTAGAAAATTGACTACTTTCTTTACAAAGCCCTCTGACTCGGTTCTTACAAATGTATACTCGATTGTCGTTACCTTTATTGTAGAGCTTTGCGTCTCCGCCGCAGGCACATCTGACAACATTAACGAAGATGTCTTGAGGGGGTTGATGCGACACATCCGAGGTTCTGAAATTTTTACTTTTAGATTCCTTAATCGACTGGGCTTTCATATACGTGTCAGTGTCCACTACCTGTGGGTAGTAGCCATCACAATGATCACCCGTTCTATCGCGCTGATTAAATTCTATAGCGCCGAGCACTTTTCTCGTAAACAAAATTTTAGCAATATAGCTTCCGTGCCATCCTTTGCCGTTAAACCCATCTACATTTTCTGTGTTCAGCTTTGACGCTATAGCTGTTGTACCTAAACCCTCTTCGACATACATGTCAAAAATACGTCTGACAACCTCAACTCGTGAGGGGATCGCCAAAAAACACTCATCTTCTTGACTCCAGGTTAACCAGCTCGGGCAATTTGACACATACTTCTTTAGTAGCCCAGACTTTACTTTTTCACGAGCAACTTGCTTGCCTTTTAGAAGGCGCTCCGACAGCTGCAACGAGTATGAGTGTGCCCCTTGAATCTTGATTATAAGTTGGAATACTTTGAATCCGTTTATATCTTCTCGTGCATATGACTGCCCATCTTCAAGAGTTATGATAGTGACCTTCTTGATTAGGCTTGTGATTATTTCGAGCATCAACTCAGCACTTAACCTTCCTAGTCTGTCAATTGACTCAACGAGGAGTACGCTCCCTTCTTGGATAATGCCATTATTGCAACCCTCTAGAAATTTTCCGAGCATGCCTCCTTTTTCAATATGCTTCCCTGTATAACCTGATATACCTAGGTCCTTGTAGCTGCAATCCATGAGCTCATATTCTTGGTTATTATCTATCCACTTCCTTATTGCAGTTTCTTGCCTTTCTAAGCTTGACTTGAAGCTTTGTTGATGTGTGCTGAATCGTATGTATGAATAAGCCTTTTTTTTCATCTCTGTGATTTGCCCTGTCGTATTTGGTCAGCATAGTATCAAGGGCATAAGAAAATACAATTCATATCGTTGGCTTGCCAGAAGCGTCAGTCAAAGAGTCAAAAGATAGAGTGCGTAGCGCACTCGAAAACTCACAGTTTGGCTTTCCTGACCAACGAATAACCGTCAACCTTGCGCCTGCTGATTTACCTAAAGAGGGTGGCCGTTTTGACTTGGCTATTGCAGTGGGTATCTTGGTCGCCTCTGGGCAAATAAACTGCCCCGATATTCATCGTTATGAGTTCTACGGAGAACTGGCTTTAAATGGTGAGGTAAGAGGGGTGAATGCTATTTTGCCTTCGGTGTTAGGAGCGAAAGAGCAGGGTCGCTGTTGTTTCTTACCCGCTGAAAACGACAATCTCGCAAGTCTTGTGTCGGGCGTTTCTCGAAAAGCCGTTTACTCCTTACAAGATGTTTGGAATGACTTATTAAATCAGCAACCTCTGCCACTTAATATTTGTTATCCAGAGCAGCAGTCGCAGCGTGACTCGCTACTCGATTTAAGTGATGTGAAAGGCCAACCTGGAGCCAAAAGGGTACTCGAAATTGCTGCGGCTGGTGGCCATAATTTATTGTTTCTTGGTCCTCCAGGTACTGGCAAGTCAATGCTTGCCCAGCGTATGCCAACGATTATGCCAACCATGTCGGATGATGAAGCAATTAGCACTGCCGCGTTATATTCGATAATTGGTCAATCGGTTGATTTATCGAATTGGCGTGAACGCCCCTTCAGAAACCCACATCATACTTGCTCTGCTGTTGCCCTTGTTGGTGGTTCCTCAAATCCTAAACCGGGTGAAATCTCTCTCGCTCATAATGGCGTTCTGTTTTTAGATGAGTTACCCGAATTTGAAAGAAAAGTGCTCGACTCATTGCGTGAACCAATGGAAACGGGCGTGGTGACTATATCGCGAGCGGCACGACAAATGGAATTTCCATCGCAATTCCAGCTGATCGCCGCATTAAATCCTAGCCCCACAGGAAGCCATACCGATAAGCGTGCAACGCCAGATCAAGTATTGCGGTATTTATCTCGAGTATCTGGACCATTTATCGATAGGATTGATTTACAAATTGAGCTGCCGAGACTCACCAGTAGCCAATTACAGAGCACGCAAGTAGAAGAAAGCAGTGAACAAGTAAGAGCCAGAGTTGAAAGAGCTTATGCAATTCAACTCAACCGGCAAGGCAAAGTGAATGCGCGCTTGAATAATAAAGAAATGAGCATTCATTGTGAGTTGGCAGCTGCTGAGCTGCAGTTTTTAGCAAAAGCCAGCGAAAAACTGGCGTTATCACCACGCTCATATCATCGTGTTATTAAAGTGGCGCGTACCATTAGCGACTTGAAAGCACAGCCAGCAATTACCTTAAATGAATTAAAAGAGGCGTTGAATTATCGTGCGTTTGAACGGCTAATAAGCCAATTAACGCAGTTTTAGTGAGCTTTTAAATTGATAGCATGTAGCCTTTACCGCGAACGGTTACGATACGCTTTTGGTCTTTTTCATCGCTGAGTTTTTTACGTAAGCGGCCAATAAGTACATCAACGGTACGATCGCTTGGGCTCCAGTCAGGCTGACCAATTTCTTCGGAAATTTTTTCACGTGATGTCGCTTTACCCGCATTTGCAATAAGGCAAATAAGTACCTTGTGTTCTGCTTCAGTAAGACGAGACTCTTCACCATTAGGGGTGACTAATGTGCGGTTATCAGGGTGCAGTTTAAAGTCGGCATATTCAATAAACTCTTCGCTCTCATCATCTTGCTGAGAGCCTTTTATGCGTTTAAACAGGGCGCGCATTCTTAGTTCAAGTTCAAGTAAGTCAACTGGTTTGCAAATGTAGTCATCGGCACCTTGTGCAAGACCTGCAATACGGTCAGCTTGCGAGTCACGACTAGACAGCACAATAACGCCAATGTCTGTTAGTGCATTAAGCTCTTTGGCAAGCAAAAGCCCATCGCGTTTTGGTAACACAATGTCGATAACGGCTAAAGAGATTGCTTTTTTTGATGAAGCACGCGATTGTACAATGCTTAATGCATCTGCACCCGTTGAATCTACCTCAATATTAAACTCAGTTTCATTAAAATGATTAAGAATGCGTTTAACGAGTAGTTCGTCGTCTTCAACCAATAAAACTTGAATAGTCATTCGCTTTAATTTCACACTTGATTTGTTGTAATGTTAGCACTGTATGGCAAAGGCTGAGAAGAGTCATGATAAGGTTTATAACTATTTCTTACAATTTAATGGCTTAGCGATAGTTGCAAAGGATGAAAGCTGAGCACTCGCACAGTGCTCAGCCAAGTGATTAAACTACTTTTCAGGATAAAGGTGTTGCCACCATTGTGGCTGATCTTTTAAGTTTTTATCGAAATAAGCCAACATGGTATTCCACCAGTCGAAGCGTTTATCACGAGCAAAAATTTGGTGATCTGCACCTTTGTACTCAATCAGGTCAACATCTTTACCTAATAATTTTAATGCCGTGTACATATTGTGGCTTTCACCAACCGGTACGTTGGTATCTGAATCACCATGAAGGAGTAATAACGGTGTTGTTACTTTGTCAGCATGAAAAACCGGGCTGTGTTGGCTGTAAAGTGTAGGATTGTTCCACGGATAGCTATTTTTAGATGCTTCAGCTGAGTATAAGTAACCCCACCAGCCTTGGCCCCAATACGAGGTGATGTTTGAAATTCCAGCATGAGCAATCGATGCACTGAACATATCTGTTTTAGTTGCGAGTAGCATGGTCATAAAGCCGCCGTAAGAGGCCCCTAAATTACCCACACGTTTACTATCTACAAAGTTATATTTATCTAAAAAGGCTTTAGTACCGTCGATGATATCGTTGGCGGTGTATTCACCCCATGCGTTGACGTGTTTAGCCGAGAACTCTTGGCCAAAGCCTGTTGCGCCCGTAGGTTGTACAACGTAAACAACATAGTCATGCTCAGCCCATAGGTTAAATGGGTAGCGACCGGTAAAACCACGGGTTACTGGCGATGTACCACCATAATAATAAACCAGTGCAGGGTATTGTTTATTGCTATCTAAATCATGGGGTAAATAAACGCGGCCCTTAATTTCAATGCCATCTTTATTAGTAAAGTTAAACTCTTCCAGTGAGGCTACTTGCGTATTTTCATAGCCAATTGGTTTAGAATCCCAGACTACTTTAGCGCGGCTCTTACCTAAGCTGAGTTGTTTTAACTGCTGAGGTGTTGACGCTGTGGTGCCGGTAACCAAAATGCGTGGGGTACGCTCGTTTGAGTAGCTAAATTGCTCCACAACATCAAAGCCCGTATTCACTTTATTAAAACGCTTTTTGCTCAAGTCGAATTGATAAAGTTGTACGGTATCTTGCTCGGTAACTTTAATAAGCGCATCACCGTTTTCAAGCACATTTAACTGGCCGATAGCTGGGTTAAAAGCCTTACTCAGAGCGCTGGCTTTTTTACCGTCACGGCTTAGCAAATAAAGTTGACCGTCATAGTTATTCGCAAGCATCCCTTCAGGAAGATTACGACCTAAGCCATTATTAAAATCTGGTCCGGCAGTGACATAAATTCCGTCGTCAGTATATTTGGCCTGATTAAATGTATTGTATTGACCAAGTACCGTAAGAGCCGATGTAGCTAGGTTTAGCTCAACAAGCTCTGTTGCTGGCTGTGGTGATAGCTGCATTGCTTGTGCTGAGCGGCTCATTAAGACGTGACCGCTTTTAGCGTCAAAATCTTCAAGTGAATGGCTAAGTGGTCCTTGGCTTAAGGTTTTGCTTAGACCTGTTGCGATATCGAGTAAATAGACTTGCGACGTGGTACGAGCATAAGACCAACGATCTTGCAGGCCTTGGTAATGTTTAGTGAGCTTGCCATTGTCTGTTGGAGACTTCGACCAACTAAAAATTAAGCTGTTGTTATCGAAAAACTGAAAGCCACTTGCACCCGCGAGGTTTTTAGCAATGACGCTAAGTTGCATGGTTTTTAGGTTTAAACGCTTAAGCTCGCCATTTAATAAATACACTAAGCTTTTGCTATCTGGGCTCCAAGTTATGTTACTCGGCTGGGCTGACTCAAAGCGATAAAGTGTATTGTTTTTTGCGTCTTTAAGCTCAGTAACATATTGCGCTTGATTAGCGGTTGCATCTTCGTAATGACGTTGGCTAGTTATGAAGTAATCGCCATTTGGCGCCATTGAAATATAACTAACCGTTGGCGCATCGAATAATTGCTTAGCCGACAAACCGTGTTGTTGTTTAGCACTAAATTGCACAGCATCTAGTTCTGACTTAGCCGTAAAATCAAGCTCAACCTCATTCCAGTTGGCTACTTGCTCAGTGATGATAATAAACTGATGATCGCCTTGGCTTAAAGCTAGCTCATAGCTTTTATTTTTTTCTGTTTGCTTTTCACCATCAATAAATAGCTGCGCGTTTTCAATGCCTTTAAGTGTTAATGAGCCTTGGCTAAAACGTTCAGTTGAGGCGGTAAATTTGAGTGCCTGTAAACCACCAAGTGTTAGCGCACTCACTTTATCGAATGATTGCCAGTCAAGTTCATTACCAAAAACACGCATGCTATCGCTGCTGTTTTGCAAGCTTGGTAATAGGTTAGCAATAATGGCATCGCGATGATTCGTTTGATATGGCTTAAGTTGCATATCTTCGCCAAGAGGGCCAATAAATTGCACCGCTGATTTATCAATGGCAGCGGCCATCGCAGTACTGCTTAACGCACATAACGCTAATGCACTAAATGTTGTTTTTAGCTTGGCTGATTGGCTTAGCCAAGTAGTAGAAAGTGTCATAGTTTCGCCTGTTGAAGGTAATTTAAACCAATATAGCACGCTGCAAATTAGCCAAAAAGTGCTCTGCGTTAGATTGTAGTCGGGTTTGAGCTTGTGGTTTTCAATTGCTATGGTGAGCAGGTTAACTTTTTAAGAGGGCTTACAGTGACATTGTTACTTGTTTATATGTTTGTTGCCATTACGGTTTCGTTTTTGTGCTCAGTGATGGAAGCGGTACTGTTAAGTATTACGCCAAGTTATGTTGCCATGCTCAGAAAGCAACAACCACAACTGGCAAAACGTGTTGGTAAGCTTAAAGACAATATAGACCAACCGCTGGCAGCAATACTTACGTTAAATACCATAGCGCACACGGCAGGCGCAGCTGGTGTTGGCGCACAAGCTGCAGTGGTGTTTTCAGATGCTGCGGTTGGCGTTGCCTCTGCAATTATGACGCTATTGGTTCTAGTGCTTTCTGAAATTATTCCGAAAACATTAGGGGCTAATTATTGGCGAGGATTAACACCCATTGTTAGTGTGAGCCTAATTTGGTTGGTGTTTATTCTAAAACCCTTTGTGTGGTTTGCAGATATTTTAACGCGCTTTTTAGGGCGTAATTACGATGAGGCCTATTATATTCGCCAAGAAATTGAAGCCATGGCTGATATTGGTACTGAATCAGGAGCCCTTGGGCAAGATGAATCTGAAATCATTCGCAGCCTGCTGCATTTTCGTCATGCCAAACTCGATACCTTAATGACACCACGTACGGTGCTTTTTAAAGTACATAAAGATTTAACTGTAAACCAATACTTGGCGGAGCATGGTTCTTCTTCGTTTTCTAGGGTATTGGTTTATGACAAAAATGGTGATGATATTATTGGTTTTGTGCATAAAAATGACATTATGCTGGCTTATCATCGTCTAGGTGAAGACTATAAAATTAGCAAGCTCGTTAAGCCTATTTACACCGTACCAGAAACCTTACATGTGCCGACTTTACTCGAAACCTTACTGTCTGAGCGCACGCATATTTGTTTAGTCGTGGATGAATACGGTGATGTGCAAGGTATTGTCACCCTTGAAGATTTAATCGAAGCATTAATGGGGCTCGAAATTGTTGATGAGCACGATCAATCAGCTAATATGCAAAAAGTCGCCAAACAGCGTTGGCGACAACGTTTAGCATCGAGTAATACCATCGTCAGTGACGATAAGCGTAAACCTTAGCGGCGATGCCCCGCTGCGGTTTTTACCATTTGTCGCCATGAGAGTGACCAATTTAAAAAGTCTTCTTTGGCTTTCGGGCGGCACAGCAAAAAGCCCTGCATAAGAATAAACTCTTTGTAGCGGTCGAGGTATTCGAGTTCTTCCACTCGCTCAATGCCCTCGGCTACAATAGCGAGATCTTCTTGTATCGCTATATTCACTAAGCTACTAACAATCACTTGGGAAAACTGATCGGTTTCAATATTGCTAATCAGGGTGCGATCGATCTTAATTTCGGTAAACGGTAGCGTTTTGAGTTGTTGAACATTAGTAAAGCCAGTGCCAAAGTCATCGAGCGAAATACCAAAACCGCGCATTCGTAAACGGTTGAGTGTTTCGAGCTGTGCCGCACTTCTAAGTGCATACTGCTCAGTGATTTCGAGGATGATTTCACTTGGAGTTAAATTATTTAAGTGTAAGATTAACGCAAGTTTATCTGGGCAGCTTAAATCTTCTAGTTGCGAGGGTGATAAATTGAAAGCGAGCTTTAAGTTTTGATCAAAGTTTTCCTTTATTTCAATAAAATCGCTAGTGGCTTTTTCAAATAATTGAAAAGTAATAAGGTTTATCAAGTCCAAATCTTCAGCAACACAAATAAAGCGTTCGGGCAAAATGATTTCTTGTTCTTGACGCGTGTTGATCCGTGCTAATACTTCAATACTTTCAACCCGGTTGTCATGACGATTAATTTTAGGCTGATAAAACGGGATCACTTCATTGTGGCTGATAGCATGCAGTAGTAATGATTCAGAAATAGGCGCCTGAGTTCGTTCAACATGAATAGCAAAGTGTTCCAACTTTTGAAGTAGTAAGTAAACTTGATTTAATTGTACTGGCTTAGAAACATTACCAATTAAGTGAGCGTTATGCTTGCGAGCTAAGTCAGCAGCTAGGTCTATAACCTTAGGGTCCATCTCAGAAATAATGGCAATTGCACCTTGGTATTTCATGGCGCCTAAATGGCGGATAAGTTCCATGCCATCCATGTCTGGCATATTGAGATCAGTAAAAACAGCATCAAAGTATTTCGGGGCTTTTTTTATTTTTTCTAGTGCTTCCTCAGCACTTAAGCTGGTGGTGATATGAGGGACTTCGAGCTCATTCAAAATAGCATGCATGACAATTAAAATTGCTTTCGAATCATCTACGACGAGAATGTGCCTATTTGACTTAACCATATTCATTCCTTGAATGAGAATACTATTATAAAAGTAGTAGAAAAATTGCATTAAGTCATGTTTATTGATTTCTTTTTGTATAATAAATGAACAATCACTTAAGGGGTTGAAACTCGTAATTTTATCTGTGCGAAGTATAATAGTCGCACTTTTTATTCGTATTTATAAGAACTATGGTCAGACTTCAGTTGAGTCTCGCAGATGAAATCTTTATTTTGCATTTAAACGGCTCACAGTTAATTCAGCTTTTTCATCAACAACAAGCAATTGCCTTCGATAATCCAGAGCCAAAACTTTATGAGTTTGATTTTCAGGGGCAGCGTATTGGCCTTGATACCAGTAAAGTGCACGAAAAAAGCTTAGTGGTTTTTGTTAATCAGCAGCAGGTAAGTCAACTTGCTTTACCTGAGTTGCAAGAAGCCGAACCAAAACGCGGCATTATTGGTTTGCTGGTACTGGGCTTTAAATTATTCAAAAGTGCAAAAGTCGTGAAAGCTGCGTTAGCGGGTGCCTCGGTGGCTGGCTACGCTTGGCTATTTTCCATTGAATTTGCCTTAATGTTAATCGCTTGCTTGGTTGTGCATGAATACGGTCATGTGCGCGCAATGAAATATTTTGGCATTAAAACTAAGGGTATTTACCTCATCCCATTTGTGGGTGGTTTGGCTGTTTCTGATGATAAAATTACCACGCGATGGCAAGATGTGGTGATCTCACTCATGGGGCCCGCTTTTGGCTTAATTACCTCAGTGCTGGGAGTAGTGCTTTACTACGCCACCGAAATGGAAATATTCGCCGGTGTGGCGGTACTCAGTGCACTGTTAAACCTATTTAACTTGTTACCTATTCTGCCCTTGGATGGTGGCCATGTACTTAAAAGCATTAGTTTTTCGATGCGTTCATGGATAGGCCTAAGTGTATGTTTATTAGGTGTGTTATTTGGCTTGTGGCTGAGTTACACCTTTGGCTTGATGCTACTGGTGTTTTTCTTATTTGTAGGGGCACTTGAGATTATCTTTGAGTGGCGCGGACGTCACTACTCACACCTCATTCCTCTTGATACTTACGGGCAGGGTTTTTCAGCAGTAATGTACGCACTGGTTGTTGCAGGTCACGTTGCGGTGATGATGCACTTTGCCGACTCAGAAAGCCCAATCCTAAGCTTACCAATGAAGATCTTAGCAAGTTAACTCGTATTGCCAGATATTAGGAAGTGTCTTTATCACTTCCTAATTTGGTGTTAAGGATAAAAACTCAGCATTAACGATATAAATACGCCGGTGATGATCAGCTGCACAAGACAAAAGCCCATGATGTCTTTTGCTTTTAAGCCGGCAATAGCAAGTACGGGGAGTGCCCAGAACGGCTGAATAAGGTTAGTCCAAGCATCGCCCCATGCGACAGCCATAGCAACCCGTGGCATATCCGCGCCAAGTGTTTGTGCTGCAGGAATGACAATCGGCGCTTGCACCGCCCATTGGCCGCCGCCTGATGGCACAAAGATATTCACAAACCCTGCACTTAAAAAGCTCCAAAATGGCAGTGTTTCGGCTGTTGCAATGGCAATAAACCCTTCAGATATTTGTTGAGCAAGTCCCGTTTTTACCATAATCGCCATGATCCCGGCATAAAATGGAAATTGAATCACAATGCCAGCGCCACTAGGGATTGCTTGCTGTAAGCTGCTAAGTAAATTATGCGGTGTTTGATGCAGTAAAATTGCGCTAAATAAGAAAATTGCGATCACGCTATTTAAGTTTAAGCCGCCTCCGTTTAACACAAAATAATAAAATAAATAGGCAAGACCAACGGCACCTACTCCCATACCAAGCAAACGACTATGTTCTATGACTTCGGCAGGGCGGGTGGGTGTTGCTATTTGCTGCGTTTCATCATCAAGCTTTGCGGGGTCAACATAAACACTATCTTTTTCGCTTGGCAGCATATAGCGATTTACCAACGGCATGATAATAAACAAGCCCACAACAATAGCGATATTAAATGCCGAAAAAATTGTGTTTTCGGTACCTATCACCCCAATGCTTTGCTGTGCAAAGTGGCCATCGGTTGCGATGGTCAGCGGCACTGAACCGGCTAAGCCAGCATGCCAAACAATAAAACCTGAATAGGCACTGGCTACTAACAAACGGTAATCAACGCGGGTTTGTTTCGCAATTGCTTTGGCGAACAAAGCGCCAATAACTAAACCGAAGCCCCAATTTAGCCAGCTAGCCAATAATGACACGAGCGTAACGAGTATAATCGCTTTGGCAGAGCTGTTGGCGAAAGTCGCAAGCTTGTTGAGTATGCTGCGCATCACCGGGGTACTCGCTAGCATGTAGCCCGTTAGCAGCACCAGCAACATTTGCATGGCGAATTGTAGCAGGTTCCAAAAACCACCACCCCAAGACGCGAGCACTTGCGTGGGCGTTGATGGCGTAAAGAGGCTCGCAACGATAAAGCTCAGCAAAGTGAGTAATATAACAAATACAAATGGGTCGGGTAGATAACGCTCTACTAGATTAGTGAATGGTTTAGCAACGCGATTTAGCATGGTTTTTATTGTTGTCGTCGAATCGATAGTGCCAATAAATCATGAATAACGATGATTGGCAAATTGCGACGTCGTTGCTTGAGCTTATGCCTTCAAAAACAAATGCTAAAATTAATTACTGTGAATCTTGCTCAAGCACCGCTTTTAAGCGAGCCTGAACTTCTTCGACTAGCAGTATTGGCTGGAACTTTGATAAAAACGCATTACAACCAACCTTCTCAACTAAAGCTTGATTAAAGCTACCACTCAAAGATGTGTTAAGCACGATATATAGGTTTTTCATGCGGCTGTCGTTACGAATTTCGTGTGTTAAGCGGTAGCCATCCATTGCCGGCATTTCTGCATCGGTGATAACCATGAGTAATTCTTTCTCAACATCTTTGCCTTGATCAGCCCAGCCTTTTAACATTTCGAGTGCTTCAAGTCCGTTACGAGCAGGTATGATTTCGATGCCAAGTTGCGACAAGGTATCGCTTACTTGTTTACGAGCCGTTGGCGAATCATCGGCATGAAGAATTTTGCGGCCTGCAAATTCATTCACGATACTTTTATCAAGAATGTCATTAGATATTTGTACTTCATACTCAACGATTTCGGCGAGCACTTTTTCTACATCGATAATTTCAACTAGATGTTCTTGGCCATCGCGTTTTACTTTAGTTAAGGCTGTTAGGTAGTGATTTTTACCAATTGCGGTTGGCGGTGGCATGATATCTGACCATGTCATATTAATGATCTGATCAACTTTACCAATTAAAAAGCCTTGCACAGTGCGGTTGTATTCAGTGATAACTAGGTTTGTATCTTCGATGTTTTTAGCTTCAGGCATATTAATCGCCTTGCGTAAGTCAATAACCGGAATTGATTCACCGCGTATATTGACTACCCCCGATACTTTTGGGTGCGCATGAGGGATCTTGCTAATTGGTGGCAGCTTTACTACTTCTTTAACTTTAAACACATTTAGAGCAAATAAGTGACGGCTGTGAAGGTAAAATAGCAAAAGCTCTAAGCGGTTTTCACCGACCAGTTGCGTACGCTTATCAACAGAAGCAAGAACACCTGACATATTTCACCCTAAACACCTAATACAGAGATAGTATAGTCTACTATTATTTTTCATCGACATGTATGTTCAATTTAGCGCCTGTTGCTAAATATCCTGCATTACAGTACCGTATCGATAATTCCCCCCACGATAAATTGCAAGGATCATGCACTATTTTTTTAATCGAATAGTAGTTCTTATTCGCAGCCATATTGATCAAGTAAGTTGGCAGGCTGTGGTGCTTACCACGCTTTTGCATATGCTACTAATTTGGTGGCTGCTTATGCTTGCAGGAGAGCAAGCTCTTACACCTCTTGGCACTTATTTTTATTATTATGTAGTAACTACGTCAACAGTTGGCTATGGCGACTTTAGTGCGAGCACTGAGCTTGGCCGTTGGATTGTCGCATTACTGCAAATACCTTTTGGTTTAGCATTATTTGGCGTTCTGTTAGGAAAAACAGGGCAAACAGTAACTTATTTAATTAGGCGCGCTATGACGGGTGATAAAAGCTTCGCACATATAAACAATCACATTATTATCTTTGGTTGGCATGATACACGTACTAAGAAGATGGTCGATTATATCTTGGCCGATCATAAACGTTTAGATCGTCGTATTTTATTGGCCGTTACGGAGCAAATGGAGCATCCATTTTTAGCAAACCCGATGGTTGATTTTGCACGCTTAACTAGCTTTACTGACCTAGATGAGTTGAACCGAATTGCGATTGGCCGAGCCGATAAAATTATTATTGATGGCCAAGATGATGACCAAACGTTTACAACGGCATTACGTATTAGCAAGTTGGTAAATGAACAGTGCCACATTAGTGCACATTTTTCTGATGAAACTAAAATCGAAATGCTACATGAGCATTGCCACAATGTAGAATGTAGCAGTGCTAAATCAGCCGAGATATTAGTGCGTTCAATGCAAGACCCGGGTTCAAGTCGCGTGCAAGAAGAGTTACTATCGACATTGCACGGTGATACTCAATTTAGTTTACCAATTCCAAAAGGCGTGCAAGCAATGGAATTTGGCAAACTGTTTCATCACTTTAAATATAGTCACGATGCTATATTACTGGGTGTCGCACATAATTTGAGTGCAAAAAATATGGACTTAAACCCGCCGCTTGATTACGTGGTGAGTGAGGGAGATATTTTGCATTATATCGCTGCTGAACGAGTTTTGAGCGACGAAGTTGATTGGTCAGCGTTGGTATAGTACCAATCCGCAATAATACTTTTAATTAAGTGAATTGGTATATATGAATGAAGTTGTGTTTTTAATTATCGTACTCAGTGCCTACATTTTACCTGTGGTCATTGTGCTCAATAGTAAACGCACGCAAGGCCACGAAAAGAATGCTTGGTTAATCGGTATCATCTTCTTTTCGTGGTTAGCTTTAGTAATGTACTTAACAATTATCCCTAAACACGGGCGAGTCAAAAAGCACCGTAAAGTAAAACCCAAGAGCTAGAGCCTTTTACTAGTGGTAACTTACGGTTTTTTATTTTCCCAACGCTTTATCTAGTTCTTCTCTTAAGCGTGGACCTTTTAGGTTTTCAGCCATGATTTCGGCGGCTTTTGCATTACTGCTATTCTCAAGGGTGGTAATTCGTTCTGCTAAATCACCGGCATAACTATTGTTGCCGTCTCTTGTTGCACGGAAAAATTGGCCAATGAGGGCTGTGGCAGAAATATTGCGAACATAATCATTATCGTCTGTTTGTAACAGCTTTTGAAAATGCTCAGCGAGCTTAGGCGAGACGTTATTTTGGCGAGATAAATTCTCTAAAGTACTGACACGAATCTTAGGATCATTAGTGTATTCGCTAATGCTTATCATGGCATCGATAACAGCATTTTCTTGGTTTTCATCTAAGTCGCGTCTGAGCATGCTTAAGGTCATTTTTAGTTGCCCGTAGGCTGCTAAGCGCTCATTTTCGGACTTACTCAAATTGAGTAAGGTAGCAAGAGCTTCATTTATTGAGCTGTCGGCATATTGTGGGTCTGCTTTGATGCGTTCACGGTAGTCATCAGGTAAATTACTTAGCCAGCCAAGTGCCGGATTTCTTTTCTCAATTTCGACTCGTCGCTCTTTTTCTTGCTGTTCCATTGCTTGTTTAACTAATGAGGCAAGTCGCTCAGGATCAATTGTTGGCGCTTGATTTTCAAGCTCGTGAATGCGTGTTTCGAGATCTAAAATATAGCCATGTAAGGCGACTAGGTTTTCTCTATCTTGTTCTGGAATGGCCAGCTCTTTTAAGGTGGGTTTTGCCTGCTGAATCGCGACAGGCTTGTCCGTCGAGATTGATTTTGTATGGCTATAAATAGATAAGCCCAGTGCAATGCTTGCAAATGCCAGCGCAGTACTCCCTTGCCAAGTCGACATATCACATCATCCAAGTTGCTTTGTAATATCAGCAGATTAAAACAAGCTATTTGTATTATCAATTACTTATAATGATAAAAACAAAAAGCGCAGCTAGTTAGCTGCGCTTTTAAATGGAGTTTGTGTCGATTAATGGGCTTTTGCGTATGCTTCAGCTTGTTGCCATACACGTAGCATATTGCCACTTAAAATCTTTTTGATGTCTTTATCACTATAACCACGGTCCATTAGACCTTGCACAAGGTTAGGATAGCTAGATACATCTTTTAAGCCAGTAGGTAGAGAGTCGCCTACACCATCGTAATCTGAGCCAATACCCACATAATCGATGCCAATTAGCTCAACTACATGGTCAATGTGATCAAGTACTTGTTCTAAGCTTGCAAATGGAAACGGGTTTTTAGCGCGATAAGCAGCATCAAAATCTTTGCTTAGCTTAGTACCGTCTTTTTTCTTTTCAGCCTTTGCTGATTTAAGTTGATCGTACCAAGAGCCTGCCTTTGCTGTAACAAAGCTTGAACCGAAGTTAATTTGAATAACACCACCATTCTTTTTAAGAGCTAACAGCATGTCGTCATTCATATTACGCTCAAAGCCAGGGGTGTATTTACGCAGTGACGAGTGTGAAGCAATCACGGGTACTTTCGAGATTTCCATCACTTGGTAAAACGCATCATCAGAAATATGCGATACATCAACCAGCATACCAATGTTGTTCATTTCTTTTACCAGCTCTTTACCGAATGGGCTCAGGCCTTTCCACTTACGACGAATATCATAAGATGAATCAGAAATGTGGTTACTCTGCGAGTGAGCGAGCGTAATGTAACGTACGCCACGCTCATAAAAATGCTTAAGGTTTTTAATGTCGCCTTCGATAGGTGAGCCGTTTTCCATACCCATAGCAATCGACATTTTTCCTTGTTTAAACTGCTCTATAATATCGGCAGTCGAGTCTGCAATTGCGAACTTATCTGGTGCGCGTTGTACAATCGCTTCCATAGAGTCGATTAACTGATTTGCTAATTGGTAGCTTTTACCTTTGCCTTCAAATTCTAGGTTTGCAGGAATGTAAATTGACATGAAAGGAGCGTTCAAACCACCTTGAACAGCACGCGGATAATCAAAATCACCGTCGCTTGTGGCTTTTGTTACGTCAGCCCACTTGTTATGAATACGGTAAGGCACATCGATATGGGTATCGATTAAAATAGTGTCTTTTGCCAGTTTAATGGCTTTATCTGATGCAGTAACCTGATCTGCGCTTGCTTGGCCAATCAAGGCCAAAGAAACAGCGGCAACCAATGAGCTTAGTTTTTTCATTTTTTAATGGCTCTTTAAGTTAAAAAGCCATTGTGAAGGGTTACAGTATAACTTACAAGTTTAGTCGTTAAACGACGCTTGGTACTCTGGATCTGCTTGTAGAGCAATGAATTCAGCTTTAGATATAATCGTAACCGACTCATGTAACTCAGAAAAAAACACCATGGCTTCACCACTTTTAAGTTGTTGATGAACCTGTGCTACTTTGCTTTCAATGCTAAATTCTTGCTCGCCGTAATCAGTGCCTTCACGTAAAACATAACTTTCGATTAAATTATACAGAGTCTCTTTATCGAGGCGTTCGTGGGGAATGATCATAACTGCTCTTTTTTAACTAATTGTTGAAAATACTCAGGAACAATTCGTTCAAGCCAATATTCGGGCTTAAAAGGGTTTTTACCGCTAATAAAACCGACATGGCCCCCTTGTTCTGAGATGCGCAGCGTAACATGTTCACTCACATCTAAGCTATCTGGTACGGCTTTTATTGATAACATTGGGTCATCTTTAGCGTGCACAATCAGCGTAGGTGTCGCAATGCTTTTTAAAAATGGTTTTGCACTCGCTTGCTGATAGTAATCTTCAGCACCGGCAAAGCCGTGCAATGGTGCCGTGAGCATATTATCGAATTGCCATAAGTCATCAATCGCCATCAGTTTTTCTGGCGTTAGGCTAATTTGCTGTTCGATTTGTGGCAGCTTTCTTTGCATCGATTTTTTCATTCGATCGAGCAAATATTTTTGATAAATCTTACCTAAGCTTTTACGAATAACTTCGCACGATGATGACAAGTCAAATGGTGCCGAAACAACGGCTGCGCCAGTTAAGTTCGATTTAGTACCATGCTCACCTAAATATTTTGCTAGTACATTACCACCTAGTGAAAAGCCCACTGCAAATAACGGGCGTTTTGGGAATTTACTCTTAAGGTGATTGATGAAAAAGCGCAGGTCTTCTGTTTCGCCGCTGTGATAAGCACGTGCTAAACGGTTAACTTCGCGCGAGCAGTTTCGAAAATGCATTAAAACTACAGCAAAGCCTTGTTGCTTAAGTTTTTTCATCATGCCTTTAGCATAAAAGCTATTTATATTGCCTTCTAAACCATGCAATACAATAGCGAGGGGTGCTTGCTCATTATGAGGTGTTGCCCAAGCCAGTTCTAAAAAGTCACCATCAGGGGTATCGATAGTCGATAAGTCATACCGGGTATTATGAAAAGGGCGAAAAAAGCGCGGCATTATGGTTTGTAAATGGCGATTGCGCATCCACCACGCAGGCTTAAACTCAGGTAACATAGCTGACACTTTCGAAACAAAATAAGCACCTATTGTAGCAAGTTTTTGCTTTTTGAGAACAGCTACAAGATTTTAGCTATACACAAATAAAAAGCCCCTAAACAATAAATTGGATAGGGGCTTTGTGCGTCGTGCTTAATTCTTACTTAGGAACTTCTGCGTCATGTACTTTTTTAATGAAGTAACCAACATAGAAAAGGCATAAAACGATAACAACTGCCAAAATGCCGAATGACATAAATAAAACTGGGTCGCTAAAAAAATCTCTAAAGAATACGTTCATGGTTGTGCCTCCTAATGTCTATGGGTTAATCATAGGCTGGCTTGAGGACGGCAGATATGATCCAGATCAAGCAATTTTCCTGATGCTATAGGAGGTGATTTAATTGTTGATTTGGATCAAGTTTATTAGGGGAGTTCGGAGCTTTTAGCTATAAGTTTTAAGCAGATAGAAAGGGGCCTTTACTGAGGGCAGTTCAAATAAGATTGCTACCGACTAGATTTTACTGCTTGTCGCTTAAATAAAGCCTTATATTTTCAGCCTGTTTATGGAGGGTGAATATCATGGTATTTGCTGTGTTTATCAGTAATTGTTGCTGCTTTTTTTCAAGCTTTAATTCTGCGCTAAGTAGCTCTTTGCGAATGATAGGGTAGTCTGAAACCTCGTTTTGAATGGTTTTAAGGTAGGCGCGTGTGGCTCGTAGGGGCTGTAAAGCTTGTTGGTCAAATTCGGCAATGCATGACTCAAGCTCACTCAGTTGAGAGGGTGTTACAGCCAGCTCTAAAGAATCAAGATAATAAAGCAGCAGGCAAAGGTTAACATTTTTGCTTTGCTGGTCTTGATAGCCTAGTAGCTTGGTTTGCATGCCGTCTTTGCTGTAAAGCTTGCATGCAAACTGCCAAAACTGTTCGCTGTTAAGCGGTTTCATCGGCAAAGGCCTGCTCTTTTTCTTCAAGCTCTTCAAGTGCCATGAGTAGCTCTTCTTCAACGTCGTTAAGCTTGGGTGTTAAGCTTGCTTGCTTAGCGAGTAGCTCTGTAAGTTTGGCTTTATTTTCATCACTGTATAAATCATTGTCAGCAAGAGCGTTTTCGATTTCTCCAAGCTCTGTTGAATACTTATCAAGTTGCTTTTCAAGCTTTTCGATTTGCTTTTTCAACGGCTGCACTGACTTTCTGAACTCAGCTTCTAAGCGCTTTTGCTCTTTGCGGTTAACGCTTGAATGGGCTTTAGGAGCATTGTCTTCAGGGCTTTTAGCGGCTTCTTTATTGGCATTCAGTAGCCATTGGTAATAGGCATCAAGGTCATAACCAAATTGTGTTACTTCGCCGTTATCAACGAGGTAATACTCATCAGCGGTATTTTTAAGCATATGACGGTCGTGCGATACGGTAACCATAGCGCCTTCAAAGCCTTGCAGCGCCATCACTAAGGCATGACGCATTTCTAAATCTAGGTGGTTGGTTGGCTCATCCAGTAACAGTAGGTTTGGCTTTTGGTACACCAGCATTGCTAGCACTAAACGGGCTTTTTCACCGCCAGAAAATGGCGCAACTGGCTCAAGTGCTTTATCGCCAAAGAATGCAAAACCGCCTAAAAAGTCACGCAATGATTGCTCAGGAGCTTGCGGATTTAAACGTTGTAAATGGGTCACTGCACTGGCTTTTAAATCAAGTGACTCAAGTTGATGCTGCGCAAAGTAACCAATATTTAAGCCCTGATGCTGAAATACTTCACCTGCTTGAGGTTGTAAATCGCCAGCTAATAATTTAATCAGTGTTGACTTACCCGCACCATTTCGGCCAAGCAGCGCAATACGGCTACCCGGCACAAGGTTTAGCTTGATGCTATGCAAAATGGTGGTGTCGCCATAGCCTGCTTTGGCTTGGTCAAGAGTCATTAACGGGTTTGGCAGCGCTGTTGGCTCCGCAAATTCAAAATCAAAGGGTGAGTCAACATGGGCTGGGGCCAGTTTTTCCATACGCTCTAGGGCTTTTACGCGGCTTTGTGCTTGTTTAGCTTTACTGGCTTTTGCTTTGAAGCGCGTAATGAATTTTTCTAGGTGAGCAATTTGTTCTTGTTGCTTTTCGAACATCGCTTGTTGCTGTAATAAGCGCTCTGCTTTTTGGCGTTCGAATTGCGAGTAATTGCCTTTATAAACATTTATTTTTTGTGCGTCTATGTGCCAAATTTGGTCAACAACGGCATCTAAGAATTCTCGGTCATGGGAAATAAGCACTAGAGTGCCTGTGTAGGCGCGTAAAAAGCGCTCTAACCAGTAAACGGCATCGAGATCTAAGTGGTTGGTTGGCTCATCTAGCAGTAATAAATCAGCATCACGAATAAGTGCTTGTGCTAAGTTTAAGCGCATACGCCAGCCACCTGAAAAGGCGCTCACTGGGTTGTCAATTTGCTCATTACTAAAACCTAAACCGTGTAATAGCTCACCTGCTTTTGCTTCAATGCTATAGCCTTGAATATGTTCTAGGCCAATATGTGCTTTTGCCTGCGCATCGCCGTCGTTATTTTGCTCGGCTTCGCGAAGTGCAATTCTTAGCGCGTAATATTCAGGGTGACCTTGTAATACATAATCCAGAGCGCTGATTTCGAGCGCGGGAGTTTCTTGTTTTACAGAGGCAATTGACCAGTCTTTAGGAATTTGGCATTCACCGGCATCGAGTTGCAATTCAGACTTTAATAGCGCGAACAGCGTTGATTTACCACAGCCATTAGCGCCAACAAGGCCGACTTTATGCTCTGGGAATAAGGTTGCAGAAGCCCCTTTTAGTAAGGCGTTACCACCACGTAGAAGTTCGATGTCTGAAATTTGGATCATGAATGTTTACTTGCACAGCACTGATTAAATTGCCGCTATCATAACACGGATCACATTAGCCTTCGCAATCGTATCAAACAGAGAATTATTAGGCTAAAATAGCCGCCTACATGCCACGGGAGATCATCTATGAGACAAAGAAAACGCTTTATTGCTGGCGCATCATGCCCTGAGTGTAAGGCCATGGATACCATGATGCTTTATAAAGAACATGATGTGGAAAAAGTGGAGTGCGTACAGTGTGGCCACAAAATGACGCAACCAGAGCAGGCTGTTCAGGCCTCAACACGCCAATTTGAGCAAGTGATTGGTGTATTTAAGCCGGGCGATTAATTCCCGGCTCTATCATTACTAAATTAATAGTGCGGCGGTGGCGGCTCTTGCATTTGTGACATTAAAGATGGCTGCTGCGCTTCTTTAATCTTTTCTGCAAGTAACTCTGTCTGGCGCTTCATTTTAGCCAGCTGCTGTTGGTGCGCTTTAAGCTCATCGTTTAATATTTCAATTGTTTCATCTTGAAAAGCGACTTTCGCTTCAAGTTCCATTAGACGATCTTCAATTGTATTCATTTGATTCTCTTAGATTAAAACTTTCAGCGAATCCGCTGGAGCTTTCGGTTAATAACGCTTGGTTGTTATCAGTAAACGCAACATCTAACACCACGGCTGATTTCGGGCGGCTTCCTTCACGAGGAATCACTTGCCACGTTTGTAATTTTTTACCTGACTCTAGTTGCCATAAATCAACCAATCGATTGGGTGAACCTGTGGCAATTAAAGTGCCTTCATCGTTAAAACGGACGGCGGTAAAAATTTTCTGACGCGCAATATACGCCAGTTTGCTAACAAGATCACCTGTAGTCAGTTGCCATACATTTGCTTGCTTCATACTGTCTGCGGTAAATGCATAACGACCTTGTGGATCAAGGGCGACTTGAGTAACGCGACTTGGGTGATTAAAGCGATGGATCACTTGCCCTGTGCGAGTGTCCCAAAAGTAAGCAACATAGTCATTTGAGCCGCTAATGGCGTAGTGACCGTTAGGTGAAAGGTCAACAACATTGACTTTTTCTTGGTGGCCAAGGAACTCTATGCGCCTGCCACTCTCTAAGTCGAGGTAAACGACTACACCGTCGGCGCGACCATATAATACACTGCGCCCTTGGTTACTTATCGCGATATCTCTAATTGTTGAGGCGTGTATTTTGTAATAACCCGTGTTGTTGCCCGTGGCAATGTTCCACACTGCAAAGGTGGACTTCTCAGCGGTAACTGCATGGCTGTTGTCGTACGAGATAGCAACAGTATGGACGAGACTATCTTGGGCTTGTTGTTGAAACCATTGGTATTTTAATACCTGCTGTTGATTATCCCACAATGCAACCCCATGGTGTATTGATGAGATTAAGCTGTATTTACCATCGTGCGACAGCGCGGAGGCGAAGGCACCTTTAGCCGCATGCTCATAGCGTGCAGTTGATTGCTCATGTTGCTCAGAGCACGCTACAACTAAGCAAAGGCTGAGCAGATACAAAAAAGTACGAAATATCGACATATTACGAGTATTTCCCCTTAACTCTTAGTGATTGAGAGGTTAGACTAGGTCTCGTTGAAGACCTAGGTTGTTAGTCTAATCGCTGATCATGCATTGGCATGACGTTAGTTATTAGACAAGCAGCCTACCATGTAGGTCGTTAATCTTTAACTAGTAATAATACAATAATTGACAACTGCAAAGTGTGTCGGAGATATAAAATGAAAAAGACGATTAAATTGTCATTGATTGCAGCGTCAGTTTTAGCGCTTACAGCTTGTAATCAGGAAGCAAAAAAAGAACAGCAAGTTGAAGTTAAACTAGAGACTGAAGCTCAACAACAAGCATACGGTATTGGTGCATCTGTTGGTAACTTCTTAAACCAAGACCTTGCTGATAAAAAAGCGCTAGGTGTTGAATTAGACGAAGCACTTCTTAAGCGTGGTTTTGAAGACGCACTAGCGGGTAACGCTAAACTTGATGACGAAAAAATTCGTGAAGTGTTAACTGCACTTGACCAAAGCATTCGCACTAAACAACAAGAAAAAGCGAAAGTAGAATCTGAAAAGAGCAAAGCTGAAGGCGAAAAATACCTAGCTGAAAACGCGAAAAAAGAAGGCGTTACAGTAACTGAGTCTGGCCTACAGTACGAAGTGATCACTGAAGGTGAAGGCGAAAAGCCAGTAGCAACTGACGTTGTTAAAGTACACTACAAAGGCACTTTATTAGACGGTACTGAGTTCGATAGCTCTTACTCACGTAACGAGCCAACTACTTTCCCACTTAACCGTGTGATCCCAGGTTGGACTGAAGGTTTACAATTAATGCCTGTTGGCTCTAAGTACAAGTTCACTATTCCATCTGAACTTGCATACGGTGAGCGTGATCTTGGTAAGATCCCTGCAAATTCAACGCTTGTTTTCGAAGTAGAATTACTTGAAATCCAAAGCGATGAAAAAGCTGTTCCAGCTGAGTAATATTTAACTCAATACAAAAAGGGCTGAAAAGCCCTTTTTTTATGCGCGAAGTTTATTAACTAAATGCCGTTTCTTTCATTTTTAATGTGCCACTATCAGCATCAAGCTCAACCACAGTACCAACAGGCAGGATAAATTGGCGCTTAATATGGCCAATCATAGCTCCACGATAAGCAGGGATCCCCAGCGGTTTTATATAATCTGCAAAAATATCATCAAGGGTTAATGAGCCATAACCACGGCCTGGCTTACAGTCATTACAATCGCCAAATACAAAGCCTGCAATTTTATCAAGTGCGCCCATAAGTTTTAGTGTGCTCATCATCCTGTCAATTCTATACGGTGCTTCGTCGATATCTTCTAAAAATAAAATTGCGCCATTAAAGTCAGGTAAATAATTCGAGCCTGCAAGGGCTGTCAGTACCGTTAAATTACCGCCGATTAATCGTCCAGAGGTTTTACCTGATGTAATCGTTTGGGTCAGGTACTGAGTGTTAACAAGCTCATCATCGGCTTTTGGTAAGTTTTGGAAATGCATCAACTTACGCGCTTCGAACATGCTCTTAAATTGCGCGACATGAAACGGGTTCCAGTCACTTGATGCATTTGGACCATGAAAGCTGATTAACCCAGCTTGAGACAGTAATGCATTGTGAAGAGCGGTAATGTCTGAATAGCCCATTAGAGGTTTTGGATTGTTACGGATCATTGCGTAGTCGAGCAAAGGTAGAATACGGGCAGCGCCTGAACCGCCACGTAAACACAAAATGGCATCAACCTCTTTGTCGTTGAATAAACTATTTAAGTCGCTAGCTCGCATTGCATCAGTGCCAGCTAAATGACCGCGTCTAGCTAGAATGTTTGGTGCAAGCTTAGCCTTGTAACCCAGTGCCTCTATAACGCCTTGTGCTAATAAAATATCAGCGTGCGCAGCAGTGGCAGCTGAAGGGCTACATATCCCAATTGTGCCGCCTGTAGGAAGAGCTTTTGGCTTAATTAATGTTTGGGTGCTAGCACTCTGCGCCGCCATTAAAGGAGCTGATGTCAGACTTGCGCCTGCGGCAAGAATTGAAAGTGACTTTAAAAATGACCGTTTATTCATAGCGAGCCTCATGTTTTTATAGTATGAGTATCGCATTGAAGAAAATATTTCAAATATTTGTTACGAAATGGAATAGATGATTCTTTTTAGGCAGGCAAAAAGGTGTTTTTCAGCAGAGAGTGTTTCTCTGCTGTGTAACTAAGCTGTTAGCTGGTGTGATTAGAATAAAGGTTATCGATTAACTCATCTTCTAGCTCAAAGCGCAGTTCAAGCGCTTCGCCTAAGATTGATAGGTCTTTATCAAACTCATCAAGCAAGTCATCTTTGTCAACTTCTGCGTATTTGTCGTTAAAGTCGAGTGCCACATCTGTGGTTTCAGAAATGCGAGGGTATAAGGCATTAGCCAGCTTTTGGCTTTCAGGGCCTTTTTCTTCACACGCTTTGGCAATGTCGTCGTAAATTTCGAAATGGCCAGCAGAAAGGTAATCCATCAGAATTTGGCAAAAGTTTTGAATTTGCAGCTGATCAGGAAGGGCGTGATCTTTCTTTTCGTACGGTGAAAAGCCTGCAATACGGCAGAATAACACAAGCAGCTCTTGACGTTCTGTGAGCCATTTGTCGATTACAGAGTGACTACCACCCCACTTTTGTTGAGCTTTTTCCAAACGCGTCAGCATATTTCATCTCCTCGCTGAGTAGGTTTTCCTTTGTATATAAAAAGGAAATATGACACAAAGATCAACTAAATTCTTAGTGTCTAATTGCAACAGATTGTAAAAGTCATTCTAAAGGCATAGTTTTCAGCATTGAATAAGCTAAAAAATTCCTTGTTTTTTAGAGTGGACTTTTTTTGCTCTCATTGCAGTGTATGGGAATTGATTCAAAACTACTAGTATTAATTTTGCGATTTTTATCTAAGCGGATGAGTTGTAATTTGCTGATTTAGAAAAGAAAAAACCACCAAAATTGGTGGTTTAATTCTTTTTCTAAGACTTGTTAAAACAAGCGTTCTTATTATTATGGGAAGATTGTTGTTCTTATTGTTATAAGATTTTTATTATTGTTTTTGTTAACGCGGGATAAGTTATACCAAGCTTTTTTGTATGTTGCAAATTTATTAATGAAAAGTTTTAAATTTATTTTGTTTTCGCTCAAAAAACACACTATAGGCTTAGGTAGGCTTAAAAAACATGATCTATATCTAGCCTTGATTATCTATCCATAGTGAGACACGCAATATGGTGATACAATCTGCTCAATTTCATTCAGTTCTAGGATTCTATACGCATGAGCGAATTAAAAAACGATCGTTATTTACGTGCACTACAAAAGCAACCTGTTGATGTCACACCGGTATGGATGATGCGCCAAGCTGGCCGTTATTTACCTGAATACCGTGCTACACGTGCCCAAGCAGGCGACTTTATGAGTTTATGTAAAAACGCTGAACTTGCTTGTGAAGTAACGTTACAGCCATTACGTCGTTATCCGCTTGATGCTGCAATTCTATTCAGTGATATTTTAACTATTCCAGATGCTATGGGCTTAGGTCTTTACTTTGAAACAGGTGAAGGTCCAAAATTTGAACGTCCGATTTCTTCATTAGCAGATGTTAAAAAAATCCCAAATATCGATCCAACTGATGAGCTTGGTTATGTGATGAATGCGGTAAGTACGATTCGTCGCGAATTAAAAGGTGAAGTACCGCTAATTGGTTTCTCTGGTTCACCTTGGACACTTGCCACTTACATGGTTGAAGGTGGTAGCAGCAAAACATTCGGTAAAATCAAGAAAATGGCCTTTGCAGATCCACAAACACTGCACCTATTACTTGATAAATTAGCTGACTCAGTAATCGACTATTTAAACGCGCAAGTTAAAGCGGGCGCGCAATCCTTAATGGTATTTGACTCATGGGGCGGTGTATTAAGCCCACGTGACTACAATGAGTTTTCATTACAATACATGCACAAGATTGTTGATGGCTTAATTCGCGAATACGATGGCCGTAAAGTGCCAGTGACGTTATTTACTAAAAATGGTGGTCAGTGGATTGAAGCAATTGCAGCAACAGGCTGTGATGCAGTAGGTCTAGACTGGACTATTAACATTGGTGATGCAAAGCGTCGTGTTGGCGATAAAGTCGCGCTGCAAGGTAACATGGACCCAGCAATGCTGCATGGCACGCCTGAGCGTATTCGCCAAGAAGTTGCTACTATCCTAGAAGACTTTGGTACAGGCTCTGGCCATGTATTCAACCTTGGTCACGGTATTACACCAGATGTAGACCCAGAAAACGCAGGTGTATTTATCAACGCTGTTCATGAATTCAGTGGTAAATACCACAAATAAGCAAAAGCTAGTCATAAAAAAGCCCGCATTAAGCGTAATGCCAGTCAGTTAAGAGCTGACTGGCATTTTCTTTTATAGGGATATTTATTAGGTTTCCTTCTTACCACCCTTGGATAATGCCTGTCTGGTAGCCTATCGGGTAAGATAAACAACCTAAGA
>NZ_JAKGBH010000044.1:0-36642 GCF_021532515.1 Pseudoalteromonas sp. PAST1
ATATAGAACGTGCGCTAAACGCCAGACCTAGAAAGTGCCTAGGTTACAAACAGCCTGTCGTTGTGTTTAACGAATTACGCAATGCGGCCTAATTTAGCGAGTGGTGCACTTCGGGGTTGAATTCGCGTTACTTTTATTTCGTAAATTTCTTTTTTTATACTAGGGAGGTAAAGATCAACATTTTTTCTTAAAATTAGATTTTTAAAGTGGTGTATAAAGCCACCATATCCTAACCTTTGCACCAAGGTGTCATGTAAAACATAAACGTTGCTTGCAGTATTGGAATAATCACGCCATTGGTTATCAACATGCTTGTAAAAGAATAATGAAGTCACTGTTAGCAGAATGACTAATATAATAACAATTACCGCGTTTACTCTCAGCCTTGTTTGAGTTTTCTTTAGCGATTGAGTCATGAGTCTTGTACCTACTAATTAGTAACTCTAAGCATAGCATTTAAAAAGACAATCCGTGACTTTTATTACTTAAGTTTTACCTATATCATTATTTAATGATACTTAATTATGTTTTATGTAAGGCTATTGCTACCTATGTTAAGAGTTTCTGATTTTCGACTGCATGGATACAGAAGGGAGAGCAATGCGGGAGCAATTGCCGAAAATAACTAAATAATGAAATTTTTGCTTTGTTATCAACGAGGTTTTATTGCCTCAAAATAGTCTACCTAATTAAGCGCATAGGTATTAGTTTTTGCTATTAAATCGTGCAGGGTGCTCAAAATAGAGTAATCATTTTTTATTTATCGTTTCCCACTCTGGCGAGTTACCTATTTTTTCGACTAAGAAATCTATAAGAACTCTTACTTTAGCCGTAAGTACATTTGATTTCGGGTATACAAGCCAGATAGCGCTGTTATCACTTATTTGATAATCAGGTAAAACTCGAATTAAAGAACCTGCTTCTAGCTCAGTATGAATATTCCACAATGAACTCATACAGATACCCACGCCAGCTTTTGCTGCTATACGCATACTTGCGCCATCATCACACAAAATGCGTGGCTTACTTTTTTCAGGTGGAAAACTAAAATGATCGCTGCAATTAGGGGTAATTAACTTGCGGGGTTTGGTATTTAAAAACACTAATAATTGATGTCGGATAAGCTCTTCAGGATTCCTCGGAGTGCCATTACGAGCCAAGTAGTCTGGTGAGGCACACAATATCCGAGTGTCTTTGGCAAGGCGTCTGCAAATCAAGCTACTATCTTCCACAGCGAGGTTTCTCAGTGCTAGATCAAACCCTCCTTCAATTAATTTAACTTGGCCATCTGAGAGCATGAGTTCAAGGTTTATATCTGGGTAGCGGTCTAGGAATTCTGGCAAAATAGGCATGATAAAGCGCTGCGCAAACGTACTTGATGCAGCAAACCTCAATGTTCCGCTAATATTAAGGTTACCTTGTCCTAAGGTTGCAAGCGCGGCTTCTTGTTGAGCAAGGATCTCTTTGGCATAAGGTAAAAACTCCATGCCAGCAAGTGATAAAGTTACTTTCCTTGTCGTTCTGTGGAATAGGTCTGCTCCAACTTGCATTTCTAATTTGGCTAACCAGGCACTTGCTACAGATGGAGTAAGGCCCAACTGCTCGCCTGCAGCACTAATGTTGAGTGTCTCAGCCGCTAACACAAATAGTTTAATGCAATTAGTGTCCATCAATTATCTCGAAAATCAGAATTCTGATTCTTCTTATACGTTATTTATTCGTTTTATCCAAAGCTTTAAGCTTTATTTGTAAAACTAAACATGACAAATGCAACTAAAGGGGAGAGTTTCATATGTGAACGTAAGCCTTATTTATCAACTGCATAGCAGTGATGAATTTATTGCTTTGACTAACTTCACTGACCCCTTATTAAAAGGAATCATTATGTATGCCTAAAACAATTCTATTAACAGGCGCTACAGATGGCATTGGCCTAGAGACGGCAAAAAAACTTGCTTCATTAGGTCATACGCTTTTACTTCATGGTCGTAGCCAGCAAAAGCTTTTACAAGCAAAAGAGTTGATAGAGGCGCTTTATAGCAGTGCAAAAATTGATACGTTTTTAGCTGACTTATCAGAGCTAAAACAGGTGGTTGAATTAGCCAATCAGATCAAAGCTAAATATTCACATATTGATGTACTGATCAATAATGCTGGCGTTTTTAAAATAGCAAATAACCTAGGCGAGGGTGGTCTAGATGTACGCTTTTTAGTGAACACGATTGCGCCTTATATTTTGACCAAAACTTTATCTGCTCTTATGAATGAAAATAGTCGCATAGTGAACCTATCTTCAGCGGCGCAAGCACCGGTTAGTATTGCAGCACTTAAAGGCTTGCAAGCATTGTCTGATAGCAGTGCTTATGCGCAAAGTAAATTAGCGCTAACTATGTGGACGCTACAATTGGCAAAACAATGGGCAGACAATACTCCTTCTTTAGTGGCAGTTAATCCAGCCTCTTTTTTAGGAAGCAAAATGGTTAAGGAAGCATATGGTTCACAAGGAAAAAATTTGGCTATCGGGGCTGATATTTTAGTTAAGGCTGCGTTAAGTGACCAATTTACAGGTATGACTGGCCGTTATTTTGATAATGATATTGGTGCATTTTCGAACCCACATCCAGATGCGTTTGATACAGCAAAAAATACTACTTTGATTATGGCGATGGACGAAGTTTTAACTCGTCTAGATGTAAAAATTTAGAGCTTATTTTTACGATAGCTTTTTTACAGCCGCAACCAATAAAAACACTAGGGATAATTATGAAATACGAAGGATTTACAACATTCACGACCACTCAGTCTGGTGGTGTATTAACTGTTACGTTTGATTTTGGGCCAGTTAATGTTCAGGGCCAAGAAATGCTTGCTGATTTAAATAGTTTAGCAATGCGTTTAGAGCGAGATAAAAACACTAAAGTTGTTATTTTTCAATCAGCAAACCCTGAAATTTGGGTTTGCCACTATGATACTGAACTATTGAAAGATATGTCAGTTGAAGTTGTTTCACGCGATGAAGCGAAGCCGCTGGACTTACAATCAATTTGTGAGCGCTTAAGTAAAGTGCCGCAGGCAACAATAGCAAAACTAGAAGGTTTTGCACGCGGTGGTGGCCATGAACTAGCGCTAGCGCTTGATATGCGATTTGCAGCTCGTGGTAAGTTTAAATTTATGCAAATGGAAGTTGGTATGGGTATTTTACCCTGTGGTGGCGGTGCTTCAAGAATGGCTCGCCAGACAGGTTTAGGTCGTGCTTTAGAAATTATTTTGAGTGCCCGTGATTTTGATGCAGATGAGGCTGAGCGCATGGGTACCATTAATAAAGTGCTTAACCCCGATGAGATTGATGAATACGTTGATACGCTAGCAAACCGAATTGCTCAGTTTCCTGCTGAATCAATTAATGCATGCAAACAAATGGTATATGAATCAATTGATAAGCCAATTGCGGAGGCATTAAAAGCAGAAGCATATTGGTTATATCAAGCAACCAGTAAAACACCTGCAATTAAGCGCTTCACTATTGCCGATGAGCAAGGCCTTGAGCATGACATAGAAAATCAGCGTAATTGGCCGGAGTTAGTGATGAAGGTACAAGAAATAAATTAGTACTGTGCTAACAACAAGATTTGTAACCCCAAGAGACTTCTCTTGGGTTTGCTATTAGAGGAAATTTAATATGTTAAAGCTATTATCACTAACAACAAGTGTAGTACTTATTGCTGCATTTTCAGCCGCTGCTGATGAAAAAAGGTTGGATAATCCCCAGTCTGAACTTGTCCCCGTAGAGTCCGTAAACTGGGGATATTTAAACCCTCTACGTGGTGACAAAAGCCCTGGCGCAGCAAACTTATGGGGCGACAGAACAATAGATTCTGCAACCGGTATGCTAGTGCGCTTTAAACCGGGCTTTTCATCTCCTGCGCATATTCATAATATTTCATACCGTGGCATTGTCATTAAAGGACTGATGCATAATGATGACCCAAATGCGGAATTGGATTGGATGGCAACAGGGTCATTTTGGACGCAACCTGCAGGGCAAAATCACATAACAGCTGCTAAGGCTGAGACCAATCTCATATACCTTGAAATCGATGAAGGGCCTTATTTGGTTAAGCCTTCTAAGGCGCAGTTTAATAATGGCGAGCACTCACTCAATCTTCATTCAGACAACATGGTATGGTTCAATAGTGATGAGTTAACGTCATTAGACTCTAAAAAGGTTACCCTTACCCCTCTTTGGCAAAAACAAAATCAACAAGGTGTTTTAGTTAAACTTGATGCGGGTTTTAATGGGCAATTAACAAGTGAAAGAGGTTCATTACGCGCAGTTTTGATCAGCGGCGAGCTTAACTACCGATCTGTTGAACATAGTGAAGCAAAACAAATTGAGGCTGGTAGTTACTTCTCGTCAGTTGCCGGTTTTAAACATCAGCTAAAGACTGAGGGTGGAGCAATCGTTTATGTCCGATTTAACAATAAACTACAGATCAGTGAACAATAACTATTTTAAAAGATAATGTTTTAAATTAACTAACTCTACTGTACTTTTTTTGTACTTGCTGTATTTTAAGTTGGTACGCAATTTTAAGGTTTCATTGAGTGTAGACTAACACTCATATGTTAAGTGGAGTAAAGGATATGCACGCACACACAGTTAAAGAGTCAGCAGCAACTATTCAATCGGGTGTCGCAAAAGCGGATGGTAAGCTTGTAGTTACTGAACAAGACATTGTTTTTGAACCGTTTAATAAAGAGCTAGGCTTAGGCCCATACACATTTTCACGAGCGCAAATCAATAACGTTGGTAAGTGTTCAGGTAAAGGCGCGGGTATTTTGCCAATCACAGCAGATGGAATTCGCATAACTTTAAATAATAACGATATATTTGAGTTCATTTTAGCAAACCCAGATGAGTGGCTAAGCGTACTAGCTCACTAAGCAAATCTTCAAAAAGACGGCATATTTTAGCAAGTTGTCATAATATGCCGTGTTAGCTTTTCATTAATTAATTTCCTTTCTTCGCAACTATTTACACTTAAAAACAGCATACATTGCTATACATTCACACCCTAGCAAGGCATCATAACTTTTTCTAAGGAGAGGTTATGATGCTTAAATCTTTGTTACCACTAGTTTTATGTACCAGTTCTGCAATAGCTGCAACAAGTCTGCCGGATAATCGTCATATTGTTGTTAAAGGTGAGGCTGTTGTGCTTACAGCCCCCGACAGGGCTGACATCACGTTAGAGTTTGAAACTGTTAAAGCTGAAAGTGTGCAGGCTAAGCAGCAAGTCGATGAACAAGTAAATAAACTCCTTGCGGGCTTAAATAATTTCTCAATAGACGAAAAAAGTATCTCTGCGGGTCGAATTTTCGTAGAGCCAAACATGCGCTATGACGAAAACGATAACCAAGTTAAAGATGGTTTTCGCGCTACCCGCAAGGTCAAAGTCAGCCTTAAACAACTCTCCCTTTTGGATGGCTTTTTAAACTTTGCGCTTAAAGCGGGTGTCAATCAAATCGAGCAAATTCAACTGTTATCAAGCAAAGCCTCAGATTACGAGCAAGCCGCTCTTGATAAAGCAGTTGCGAATGCCAAACAGCAGGGAAGTAGCCTTGCTAGCGCATTCGAAGCGAAACTTGGTCGGGTGTATAGTATTCAATCACAACAGGTAGGTAGTCACTTTGGCTATGGCAGCAACACAAATATTGAACGAATCATGGTAACGGGCTCACGTATTAATACAGTCCCAGAAGGTAAGTATTTACAAGAATCGATTACCTTCAGAGCAAGTGTCAGTGTTGTGTTTGATTTAGTTTTGGAATAATTAATTCCCTGTTTTTAAAACATCAAGGCAGCCTATGAATCTTTAAAAGCAGCTTTGATTTTGTTTCTTCTCTTTTCATTGCTAGCAAGGTATTGATTGTATTTAGTTTATCTCTTTATGAGTGGTGAGCGCTTAAAAGTTGAGAATTAAATATTTTAAAATAAGCGCACCATAAGAATAAAATATCTTGATTTTATAATTTATTACTAATATTGTAGCCGCATTGTAACAATAAAGTTGTTACCAATTGTTGTTCTTAAGAGCATTTATGTAGTTTGTAGTCACAAAATCTCTCACTTTACAAAAACTATAAGGTTACAGTTCCATGAATAAAAAATTCTCAGCGCTAGCGGCTGGTGTTAAAAAAGCACTTATTCCTACTTTAGTTTTAAGTACATCAGTATCTGTTTATGCAGCTGATCAACTGCCAGAAAAGAAAAAAGCAACTAAAGAAGATATCGAGCAGATTGAAGTAAGAAGTTATGCTGCATCAGTTGAGAAAAGCATTAATATGAAGCGCTTTTCAAACAGTGTAGTTGATGCCGTTTCTGCTGAAGATATTGGTAAATTTCCAGATCAAACTGTCGCTGATGCACTACAGCGTATTCCGGGTGTACAAGTTGAAAAAGACCTAGGTGGTGAAAGCGACCGAGTTAGTATTCGTGGTACTGCACCGCATTTAAATATTACCTTGTTAAACGGGCAAAACGTTGCTTCAGCAACTGCTTCAGCTTCAATTACGCGTCCTTCACGAGGGTTTAACTACTCGCTGCTACCAGCTGAATTAGTAGATACGCTTGAAGTATATAAGTCGGCAGAAGCAGACATTGATGAGGGCTCTATAGGTGGTACCGTTGTTGTAAAAACTCGTAAACCGCTCGATAGTGAAGCGAATTATGCAGCGCTCTCTGTTAAGGCTTATCATTTTGAAAATGCTGAAGAAACTAAACCTTACCTTTCTGGTTTGTATTCGTGGAAAAATGAAGCACAAGATTTTGGTTTTAATCTAGGATTTGTTCATAAAGAAACTGCGACCCAACGTGATAGCAAAGAAGTTCGATTCGGCTATCGCAGTACCGATGCAGATCAAGATGGCAACGCAGAGTTTTACCCTGGCGCGGTAGGCTATAACCGATACGCAAGTGATAGTGATTTAGATACCGCAACTTTGACGTTTCAATATGCAGCTAATGACAACGTAGATTTTGTTTTTAATAACTTATATTCAAAATCTGAGCATGAGTCATACGGAACATACTCAAGCGGCTTTATTTTGCAAAACATTGCAAATGTAGAAAATCCAGTCATTGTTGATGGCACTTTGATTTCGGGCGATCTGCCGGCCCATAATAATTTAGGATATTATGGCAATGCAGGTTATGAGGGGGAGTTTAAAACTCAAGCGCACGATTTAAAAGTGACATATAAAGCAGACAATTACACTGTTACAGGTCAGCTAGGTTATAGCAAGGCTGATGGTGAAGTAAGTGATGTTTACTCAGAATATTACGCAAATACAAGCGCATCATTTACATTAGACAATGGAACGCCAGATGTAACATTAGACGCTGATTTAAGCGCTGATGATTATCGCTTAGACTACAACCATAAAAATGACATATACAACGACTCAAAGGAAGTTTACGGGCAGCTAGATTTTGAGTATCTATTAGATGGTGACTTCTTCAAAGCAATCAAGGCTGGGGTTAAGTACCGAGAGCATTCAAAAGCTGCAAGTTTAATAAAAGCGAATTATCCAAAAGTATCATCAGATGGTGAACAATTTAACTTAGGCATGTTCGCAAGCGATTCGACAGATAATGCAATTTTATGGCAGTTTGATAATTCAAAATATGCTGATTGGATATCATCAACAACACCTTCTACAGCGCCATATGAACACCTTGATTACACATTCGATTTAGAAGAAACCGTCACCGCAGGGTATGTAAAAGCGGTGTTCGATCATAATAAGTGGCGCGGTAATTTTGGGGTTCGAGCTGTGAAAACAGAGCTAGATTCTCGTTCTGTTGAATACACAGGGCGCAGCTTTGCACCTGAAAATATTCAAGATATCAATAGCTCTAATAGCTACGATGATATTTTGCCGAGTGTGAATATCAACTACGACTTTACAGATGATGTGGTTGTGCGTTTTGCTGCGGCAAAAGTCATGTCTCGCCCTGATTATGACTTCTTATCTGCCCGCAAAAGTGGTTATTGTGCTGCAGCTACAGGCTGTAAAGGCTCTGAAGGTAACCCGAACCTGAAGCCTTACCGTGCGACTCAATATGACTTATCTGCTGAGTGGTACTTTAATGAATCATCTATTTTATCGTTTGCTTATTTTTATAAAGATATCGACTCATACATAACCAATGCCACTATTGAAAAACAATGGGCCTGGACAGATCCTGATACAGGCGTGGAAGAAGTTCGTGACTTTTTAGTGACCCAGCCTCTGAACGGTTTAGGCGGTGAGAACTCAGGTTTTGAAGTTAACTACACGCAGAAACTCCCTTACGGCTTTGGAGTACAGACAAACTACACCTATTCAGATGCACAGTTAAAACAAACTGCGGAGCAAAAAGAGGCGGGTGAAGAAGCCGTTTTACCTAATAATTCAGAAGATACCTTTAACGCGACAGTATATTATGAAAACACAACCTTTAGTGCCCGTGTTTCTTATACTTATCGTTCAGAGTATTTCTACACTAACTATCTTGGTTTGAACCAATATAAAGATGGTTTTGGCCAGTATGATCTTAATATTAGTTACAATGTTACTGAAGATTTAAACCTTGTATTCCAAGCAATTAACCTCACGGATGAAGAGCAAGAAGCAACGTCGGGCAATAGCACTGGCATGTCAGATGCTAATCGCCCATTAGCGATACATGATTATGGTCGTCGTTTCTTACTTGGCGCACAAATGAAGTTTTAATTTTTCCTTTTGAATCTGATACATGTAGGCACAGCAAGTCTTTGTTGTGCCTTTTTTGTGGGGTATACAATGTACTTTAAAAACGTTTTCTCTTTGATAATGTGCTTTGTTTTGAGTGCGTGCAGTTTCGTACAAATAAAGGAGATGTCTAATACTGAAAAGCAGTTGTTAGGTAACATCCATCAAGATCATGTTGCAAGGGAGTTTCGTGCGGCATGGGTTGCTACTGTTGCCAATATTAACTGGCCTAATGAGCCCGGGCTGTCAGTGATAGAGCAAAAAGAACAAGCTATTCAAATTCTTAATTCACTTCAAAAACATAACTTTAATACGGTTATTTTTCAGGTTCGACCGCAAGCCGATAGTTTGTATCAAAGCTCTTACGAACCTTGGTCTTATTACCTTTCTGGTGAGCAAGGTAAAGCGCCTGAGCCGTTTTATGACCCATTAAAATTTTGGATAGAGCAAGCACATAAACGAGGTTTAAAGTTGCATGCATGGATAAACCCTTATCGTGCTCATCATCATATAGGGGGCCCAATTTCAGAACACTCAGTTGTTGAAAAAATGAATGATAAGGTAGTAAAACTCAAAAATGAGACCTATTGGTTTTTACCAACCGATCAAGCCGTGGTTTCACATACATTAAATGTATTAACCGAACTTGTAGATAGCTATGATTTAGATGGTATTCATTACGATGACTATTTTTACCCTTACCCTTCTTACAACAACGATGAAGATTTTCCTGATGCTGAACAATACAGGCAATATGTGGCTGAAGGCGGGGCACTTTCGATAGGTGATTGGCGTCGTGAAGCTGTAAATCAGTTCGTTAAACGCTTATATCAACGAGTAAAGCAATCGAAGCCTCATGTACTTGTTGGCATAAGCCCATTTGGTATCTATAGACCTGGTGAACCTGAAACTATTCGCGGGATGGATCAATATGACAAGCTGTTTGCTGATGCTAAGCTTTGGCTTAATGAAGGATGGCTTGACTATTTTTCGCCGCAACTTTATTGGCCAATAAACCAGTATGCACAAAGTTACCCGCTTTTATTAAGTTGGTGGCAATCTCAGAATACGCATGAACGACATCTGTGGCCTGGTATTAATGCGTTACGCTCATTTGATGAGGCCGGCGTTGATGAAGTCGTGAATCAAATCATGATTAATCGTGGTTTTTTATCAACATCACCCGGTACAGTGTTTTGGAATGTAGCAGCACTTGATGGCAGCCAATTGATGAGTGATGTGATTGCACAAGGCGTTTATCAGCATCAAGCATTAATACCAGAAACTCCGTGGATAGCTGCGCCGCACTTAGCGGCTGTTAATGTTGATATGAATTATGTTGGCGAAGACATCCATCTTACTTGGAGTCATTCTAATTCTGAGCAAGTATCACAGTTACTTGTCTATCTAAAATATGCACAGCAGTGGCAATATCATATCTACTCAAGTGAGGAGAGTGTAATTTCTGTTGCGGCCTCTGAAGGACAACGACCATTAGAGGTAATTAAGGTAATTGCTATTGATAGGCTCGGTAACCAAAGTGATGAGATTGAGTTGTTATTCCAATAGCACCTGTACTGCAAATACAAAAATTTGTTACGCTTTGGATAATCAAATTTTTAACCATAAAAGTGAATACAATGAAGTATTTTGCGGTCATTTTCTTAGGTTGCTTTATCTCATTTTCAACAGCTGCCGCAACAAAGCACATAAGTATTGTCAAACCTGTGGTTGCTGCGTTTAAGGCGGGTGATAAAGCGACCATTGCTAAAAGAGTCCATTACCCGCTAAAGCGCAAAGCGCCGTTGCAAATTATTGAAAATGAGCAAATGTTTATAGAAAAGTTTGAGCAAATTTTCGATAAACAGTTTGTTGAAGAAATAGCTAACTCCAACATTCGCCATGATTGGGAAATGATGGGCTGGCGCGGCATTATGTTTGATTCAGGTAAACTGTGGCTGGATTTTGATGGCTCTATTTGGGCTGTGCCTTATGAATCAGAGGCTGAAAAAGCACGACGCGAAGCACTGATTGACGAGCAAAAACAAGCATTGCACAAAAGCCTCCGTGAATTCACAAAGCCGATATTAACGTGGCAAACAAAAAAGCATTTAATTCGTATTGATGAATTGGCTGATCATCAATACCGCTATGCGGCATGGAATAGGGATCAATCTATGCAAGATGAGCCAAGCCTGGTGATCACAGGGGGCACATTAAGCTTTGATGGCAGTGGAGGGAATCATTTTTATACCTTTACTAACAACGGTTATCGTTATGTCTGTCATGTTACTGCGCTTGGTACTGAACACTCGCCATCAGGGCTGTTAGAGGTGTTTAAAAATAATGTACAGATATTGTCTGAGCCTGTTTCAAGTTATTAGTATGTTCTTCTTATTTTGCACTACACTTATTCTTCCAAAGGAGTTTTTCTAAAGGAGTAAGTTATGGGTACAAAATTCTGGGTGATCAGAGCCGCTAAAGTTTTTACGCTGGTGTCTATTTTATTATTTATGATAGAAATTCTAAAAGGTCACGAGACACTCAGTGCGTTAGGTTTTGCGCTACTTTGGTCTTTTATTGCCACGGCCATTTTTATTGCAACCCGTTTATATCATTCATCAAAAGGGCGCCACTGTGCACTTTGTAATGACACCCCTGATGATAAAAAAGTAAGCTAACTTAGGTTATTAATAAACACGCCGCCCCAGACCAACACACAAATCGTTAGAGCAATCAGTACGGCTGCGGATCCTAAGTCTTTAGCTAGGCCTGATAATGGATGAATTTCAAGGCCTATTCGGTCTATAGCGGCTTCAATTGCCGTATTGACGACTTCAGCAAACATCACAAATAGCACTGATACAAGCAGCATCATTTTCTCATACAGGCTGATCTGCCAGACAAAAACCACTGCTATGGCAAGGACCAACATTATCAGCTCTTGTTTAAAAGCAGACTCATGCTTTGCTAACCACGTGAATGCTCGTTGGGAGTTTTTGAATGCGAGGCGGATACGTTTAATGCCAATGGGTTTGTTAGTGCTATCAAATTGCATAGTTTGAAATCTCTATTTCGTTAGCTTTGTGTTGAGCAAGTATTAAAAATATCTTGCTCTGGGCGATATTCAGTGCTTTGTATATGAGTTAAGCCAAGTAGGGTGTCAAAAATGTTATCGTGTGAAAAAGCATGGTTACGCTGCTGTTCGATACATTGATTAAAGCGGGTATCGGCTAGTTTATTACTCCAAAACAGCATAGGCACTTGGGTTTGCTCTTTAGGCGCTAACGCATACGGGAAGCCATGTAAGTACAGACCTTTTTCACCTAGTGACTCACCGTGGTCAGAAACATACAGTAGGGCTTTGTCATCCGCCTGACTGTTTTGCAGTAAATTAATAAGTTTACTGAGCACTAGGTCGGTATAAGCAATGGTATTGTCATACGTGTTTGTCAGTTGCTCAGTGCTACAATTTTGAATATCGCTACGTGGGCAGTCCGGCAAAAATTTACTGTCTTTTTCTGGATAGCGACGATAGTAGGTTGGCCCGTGTGAACCTATCATATGTAACACTATTAGTTGGTGCTTTGCATGACTCTTGGCAAGCTTTGCAGCTAATGCTTCAACCAATACTTCATCAAAACAATAACGTCCGTCACAAAGTGGATTGCTCTTTGTTGGTTCTATTGTTTTTGAGTTTACCCGCACACAAACCCCTTTACAGCTGCTATTGTTATCAATCCATGTTACTTCTACACCACTTCGTTGAATGATATCTAGGGCATTTTCTTGGCTTTGCGCGATGCGCGAATCATAGTGATTGCGATCTAAGCGCGAGAACATGCAAGGTACTGAAATGGCCGTTGCGGTGCCACATGAACTTACATCACTGAAATATTTAACGCCAAGTTTAGGGGTATATTGATTAGTTTGCTTGTTGTAACCTTGCAGTGAAAAGTTTGCTGCACGGGCTGTTTCACCTACCACCATAATCATCAGTGAACTTTGTTGCTTAGCTAATAGGTGCGGTGTTTTATCTAAGACTTTAAATGGTAAAGGTGGGTAAAAATAATTATCGCGTAGGTACTTATAGCCAGCAGTGTAAAATGCAAAAGGGGTAATGTAGCTGGTTAATTGGCGATTATTACGCCCTACAGAGGCGTAATCTTTATAAAATGGGACGGCAATAGCAGCTACAGCAATAAACGCTGTAACGTTAAGAAGCGTAAAGCTTTTAAGGCGAACACGAAAGTTTCCGACAATTTTAAAGCGACAAAACAAGTAAGCAGGCAGTACGCCTAGCACAGTAATAAAAGCGATAACTTGTACATTAAGATATGAAAATGCTTCGCCTGAATTTGTTTCTAAGATATTTTGCAGCATGCTTTTATCAAAGATAACACCGTAATTTAAGGTTGCATAAAACAACAATGATGAAACCACGATGCTTGTTAAAAGCACGGGTTTTACGAAGGTGATTAACGATAACCAACTTAACACCATTGCCGTCAGTGCTAATAAGAAAAACGGTACGCTTGCTATAAATAACCAATTGACATGTTCAGGTTTGCTGGCTGCTTCAAGCGTGTTAAATAAAAACAGGCCATTAAATGCAATCACCAAGTACAACGACACCAACCAGACAAATTGGCTGTAGCTAACGTGCCATTTTTGAGTAAAGAGTTGTTTAATTTGCATGATCATAATGATTCCTCATCGCTACGATTTATTTGGTAAGCGATACAACTGTTCGGTATAAGCTAAATTGCTAAATAAGACGTGCGCTAAGGCTTTTTTGGCAAGCCCAACGCTGCTACCTGTGTTATCGATGGCAACTTGGGTTTTACTTGTAGGGTCATAGCGCCAATAGCTCACTTTTTGGTTTGGCATCAGGATCACGGCCTCACCATTTTCTACGTAAGCAAAGTTGTCGTAGTACTGCATCATGGCGCGCTCTACAGGGTATTGTTTCGTTAAATCATAACCAAGCATAGGGGTTGCTTGCTCAACGCCTAATAACGACAACAAAGTAACAGGTAAATCAATTTGGCTGACTAAGCGAGTATCGCGCTTTGCATCCATTTCACTATTTAAGATCACAGCAGGGATATGGAAAGATTTAAGCGGCACAGGCTCTGAACCAAACACGCGCACATCATGATCAGCAACCACTAAAAATACCGTGTCTTGCCAGTAATCTTGCGTTTTTGCTTTTGCGATGAATTTACCTAGTGCATAGTCAGCATATTTGATTGCTAGATCACGTTTGTAGTTTTCTGGGTCGTGGCCTTCAGGCAGTGTTACTTTACTCTCTGGAATATCGAATGGATCGTGGTTACTTGACGTAAACACAAGGCTGAAAAATGGTTTGCCTGATTTATTTAGCTCACTTAGCTCTATATCAGCTTGATTAAACAAGTCTTCGTCGCTTGCTCCCCATGAAGAAATAAACTCTGGGCTTTGCATGTCATTAATATCGACAATATCGCTAAAGCCATTGCCTAAGAAAAAGCTTTTCATATTATCGAAATGGCTTTCACCGCCGTAAATAAACTGGGTGGTATAGCCGGTGCGGCTTAATACATCAGCAAGTGAGAAAAAGTTACGCTGAGATTTAGAAAGTTTGACCACCGAGCGCGAAGGTGATGGGGTAAACCCAGTTGTTACCGCTTCGATACCGCGCACTGAGCGTGTGCCAGTGGCATATAAGTTATCAAACCCCCAGCCTTGTTGATAAAGCTTATCTAGTTCAGGAGTCACACCAATGCCACCTAGTTCGCCGACAAAGCGTGCGCCTAAGCTTTCTTCTAAAATGATCACTAAATTCTTTTGTTTGCCTGTGCTAAAAGGTGTGTTGTTGGCAAGGGTAGGAATACTCTCAGTGATAAACTGCTGTTTATAGGCTGCTTGCTTTACTGTTTGTAAAATCTCATCACGTGGCATAGTACCGTATAAACTACTGGCATTTTTTTCATTGCCCATATTCTTAATAGCAAAGGCGACACTGTAAGTTGAATTAAGGGCTAAGGAGTTAACTAGTGAGTCACTTGAAAAGTACACTAATGCAGGGTTTAACGGGCGATGGCTTACTGTGCCCCTTGCGCTAATTAAGCAAACTAATAAAGTCGTAACGAGTATCACCACTTGGCTAACCGTTTTAGCATTTTGCTGTTTGCTAAATGCAGCATTAATATAACGATACGCAAACACACAGCTAAGCGTTGCAATCATTAAAGTGCTTATCATGGCAAACAGGTGGCCATGTAATAGCATAGAAAAGACTTCTTGAGGATAGTCTAGGTATTCAACAAATAAACGATTTGGTCGTACATCGTATTGGGTAATAAACGCGGGAGTCGAAGCCTCTACAACCACGATTAAAGTCACAACTATGCTGCTATAAAGAGTAAAAACATGCTGAAAAAAAGCGGTTTTTCTGCGCACAAGTAGATCAGCGAGTAACATCAAAACAGCCAAGGCTGACAAGTAGCCTAAACTACTTAAGTCGACTCTTAAGCCGCCAAATAAAACGGCAAGGCAATCGCCATCAGCTAACCTTTGGTGTTGCCATACAAGCAAGGCTATTCTCGACAGTATAAAAACTGACATTAAAATTAATGAAAAACGGAACAAAGGTTTTAAAACAGAGAGTTTTGCTGTCATAGTCGTACTTACTTAATCGAAACTACGGCAATACTAGGAGTCGAAACTTAAGAAACCCTGATGGTAATCTTAATATTTTCTAAACTAGAAAAACTTCAGTAAATCTTAAGTGAACCTTAAGATTAAAAGCGTAACCTGATGACGCTAAAGCGGTTTTTACCTAAATGAGTAACTTATGAAATTGTTGATTATAGAAGACTCGGTGTCATTAAGACGTAGTCTACGAATTGGCCTTGAGAACCTAGGTTTTACTATTGATGAAACCGGCGATGGTGCTGAAGGTTTGAGTATGGCAATGACAGGTGAGTACGAATTAATCATACTCGATATTATGTTACCCAGTATTGATGGTATTACGTTATTACAAACCATAAGAGCAAAACAGCTTGATGTGCGTGTGCTAATTTTATCTGCCAAGCAAGAACCAGAAGACAGAGTGAAAGGGTTACTCACTGGGGCCGATGATTACCTGACCAAGCCATTTTCGTTTGATGAGCTGCACGCAAGGTTATTAAATTTAATGCGTCGCGGCGGCCTGAAAACAATCAGTGATGTGATCTGCATCGATAACTTGGCTTTAAATTTACAATTAAAACTCTTGCAAGTTGATGAGACTGTAATCGATTTAACCCCCAACGAATATAAAATAGTCGAGTGTTTGTTTAGTAACCAAAATAAAGTGATCACTGCTGAAAAGTTAAGTACTTATATTGCAGGGCAATATGACCTAGTTTCAAAAAACTCTATTGAAGCGCATTTATCCTCAGCGCGTAAAAAGGTGAGGGCAGCAGGTAGTGAACTACCTATTCAAACTAAGCGTGGTTTTGGTTATATCATTCAAGGAAAATAATGAAGTCAATTCGCAGTAGGTTAGTAACCACATTATCGATTACTATAACTGGACTGGTACTAAGTATTTTAGTTGCTACTGATATCGCCGTTGATAGTTGGATTGATAACGAATTTAATCGTGGCATGAAATCCAAAGCCGGTATGCTTATGTCATTGATTGATATTGACGAAGAAGGAATTGATTTTGATTTTTCAGGGCTGTTTATGCCTGAGTTTTCTGGCAATACAGAAACTGAGTATTTTCAACTTTGGTCGCAGTCTGGCGTGTTCGCGCGTTCAGAAAGTTTGGATCTTTTCTCACAAAAGAGCTTACCTTTAGAAAAAATTAAACTGGGCGAGACAAAAATCATCAATATCGAGTTACCTGATGGTCGAAATGGTCGAGTTATTTATACTCGCTTTATACCGCCTTTAGACCTAGATGATGATGAAGACCTCACTGAAGGTGTTAACACCTCTTTGCAACAACCCATCACGTTAGCTTATGCGGCTTCATCAGAAGAAGTTGATTTTGTTTTATGGCTAATCGACGTTATTTTTGTTGTTTCTACTGTGTCGGTAATTGTATTCATTCGTCTATTTGTGCGTAAATCAGTCGACAGTTCTCTAGCGCCGCTGAATAAACTAAACCGGGATATTAGCCAACTGAGTATTGCTGATAAAAATGCTGTAATCGCGATAGAAGAACCTGTCAAAGAGTTGCAACCCATTGTTGATAGCTTAAATGCTTTTATCCAAGAAAACCGCCAGCTTTATTTTCGAGAAAAACGCTTAACCTCAGATATTGCTCATGAGTTAAAAACGCCGATTGCTGAGCTTATAAATATGGCTGAAGTGGCCATTCGTTTTCCAAATGAAAAAGAGCTTGAGGCAGACTTCAAACCCGAAGTGCTAAAAATTAGCCAGCGCTTAAAGAGTATTGTGTCGAACTTATTACTACTGCATAAGTACAGTGATGAAGCACTCCCAAAGCAAGATGCATGTGATTTAAATCAGGTTATTTTGCGCACCTTAGAAAAATGTGATTTAGAGCGGGTTAAGTTTGAGTTTCAAGGTGATATTCCTGCCGTTGTCAGTAACTTATTTGCCCTTGAATCAATTATCACCAATCTTGTAAATAACGCAAAACAATACAGCCCCGATGAGAGCATTGTGACTGTAAGCACGCTATTGAGTAAAGATGATAAGTTGTATCTCTCTGTTACAAATGAATTAAAAGTCCCATTAACAGAAGACGATTTGAGCCAGTTATTTGATCCACTCTGGCAAAAAGACAGTGCCAGAACCTCTAATGATAACTTTGGGTTAGGCTTATCTATTGCCAAATCGTTAAGTAAAGCAATTGATGCTGAACTTCAGGTGTCGTTAAGTGGGCAAAACATAACCTTTAGTTTGATTATTTCTTAAGGCTTTGCAGGCGTTTAATATGTGTGCAACACTGACGTTATCAGAAAGAAATTAATAACAATAAGGAACAACACGATGGGAAAAATTATAGGTATTACTTTAATCGTTATTGGTGTGGCGCTCGCTGTATGGGGATATAACGTTTATGATTCTGCAAGTGCACAAATTAGCCGTACTTTTAGTGGTGATACACCAATTGAAGCTTGGCTCGGTATGGTCGGGGGCGCAATTTGCGCAATTGTGGGTATTTTAAAAGTTAAATAACCGCAAACATTGAAATCAATTGGCTAATACCTGATACTGTGTTTATATACAGTGTCGGGTTTGGCTATGAAAACACAATTACCAGCAAAATATTATTTAAGTCATTTCTTTGAGCTTGCTGAATTTATTCAATCTCAGTGCAAGCATCTGCTTCTAGCAGAGCAGCGGTTATTTCTTGAAAAACTCCTTCAGCTTGATGAGCAAAGCTTATGTACTTTGCTGCGTATATATTCTCGAAAGCCAAAAATCGTTGCGTTGTCATCTTTAAATTATGAAGAGATACCCAATCTGCACGGTGCTATCTTTAAGCTAAAACAACAAGGGCTGGTGGCACATCCTAGTAGTGACGAATTAGATCTATTGCTTGAGCATTTAACCAAGCCAACCCTGTTAACCTTATTAGCAAATGATGAGTTAATGGCGACTAAACCTGATTACAAAAAGTCAGCCAGTAAACAGCGCTTGACCCAACTGTGTAAAGAGCATATTGATCGCAACCACAGTGAATTAGAGGCGTTGTTTAGTCAGTTCGTGGTCAATAGTCGTAGCCAGTACTATGAATACTTTGAGTTTTTACATAGCGGCCGACTAAGTGGCGGCGATATCAATCATCAAAATCGTTTTGTGATGCGTGATTTAGGGATTGCAAAAGTGCGTGGTGATGTGAGTGAGAGCATCTCTCGTTTTCAAACGCTAGCCGAAGCACAAACGCATTATCAATTAAATAAGCTGCGAATGCAGTTCAAAGAAAGTGACTCAGAATCACAGTATCAAAACTTAGCCCAAGCGCTTTTAGCCATTAGCTGTGAAGATGAATTAGCCCAGAGTATCAAAAACAAGTTACTGATCCGCTTGTATAAGCAGCTTAAAGAGCATGACTTAGCATTTGCATTTGAATTACTTGAGCACTGTGAAGGCAGTAGTGAAGCGCAAGAGCTTGCAATTCGCCAGCGTTACAAACAAGGTGATAAAAGCTGGGTTGAACAAAAGCTTGAGCAAATTATTCAAGACCCACTTGATGATGGCATTTTGTATTTTGCAGAGGACTTTTTACAGCGTAAATATAATAAGCAACAACGCTCACGCCTAACACAAATGCTCATTGATACCGAGCATCAATTAGAGGTTGATGATATTTACCGTGGCGATGTAGAGCAAGGAGTGTGTGAGCATTATCAACAGCTGGGTAATACGGTATTTTTTACCGAGAATAATCTTTGGTTGAGCTTCTTTACCTTAACGTTTTGGCAAGAGCTCTTTATAGAGACCCCGCACCCGCCGTGTAATGAATTTGATCTTTATCCAAAGGTGTTGCTGGCTGATTGTTTTTACACAGTGCAACAAACACAAATTGAGCAAAAGCTTGCCAAATTCACTAGTAATGAAGCCTTATATAAATATGTTTGCAAAAACGCAGGGCAGTTTTATGAAGCCCCCAATAGCGTGTTTGTGTGGCACAGCGACATGTTAGAGCCGCTAGAGGTATTAATAAAACACAGCCCGCTTGCAAATTTAAAAGCGCATTTACTACAAATGACAAAAACCTTTAAGCAGCTCAAAGATGGCTACCCAGACTTGATGGTGTTAAAGGGGGATACACTCACCTTTGAGGAAGTGAAAGCCCCTGGCGACAAATTAAGACGCAACCAACTTGTCAGTATTGAGGTGTTAAAACAACATGGCTTTGCAGTAAATATCGTTGCGGTAAATTGGTTTAATGATCCGAATCGTATTTACAGTGTGGTGGATATAGAAACCACCGGCGGCGTACAAGGTAATAATAAAATTACCGAAATAGCGGTTGTGCAGTTACAAGCGGGTGAAGTAATCAATCAATGGGCGAGTTTAATCAATCCTGAGCGTAGTATTCCTGCTTTTATCACCAAGTTAACGGGGATAAACGCCGCTATGGTTCGTGATGCGCCACGCTTTGCAGAGGTTGCCGATACACTGCGCTCACTATTAAAAGGCAGTGTATTTGTTGCTCATAATGTGAATTTTGACTTCGGCTTTATTCGCAAAGAATATGGTGCACTTGGGCAAGGCTTTAAAATGCCAAAGCTATGTACTGTAGTTGAATCACGAAAGGCATTTCCAAAGCTTAAGTCATATTCGCTTGGTAACTTAGCGGCACATTTTGAATTGAAGTTAACGAATCACCATAGAGCGTTAGCTGATGCAACTGCCACAGCAGAGCTGTTAAATCTGATTCAACAAACACAATCAAAAAAGGCGAGTTAAACTCGCCTTTTAAACTTAACCTGTCCTATTCTAAATAAGATTATTCGTATTCGATAGGGTCAGTAACGTTATTTAAAGCAAAGGCTTCTAAGCGCTCTTGGCAAGCACCACATTTACCACAGGCCTTGTCTCGGCCGTTGTAACAGGTCCACGTTTGGCTGTAGTCAAGACCCATTTTTAAACCGTCTGTCAAAATGTCGATTTTGGTATTGTTTAAGTATGGGCTGAAAATTTCAACAGCGTCGTAGTTGGCAATACGGCAAACATCATCCATTTTTTGTACGAACTCAGGGCGACAGTCTGGATAAATTGCATGATCGCCTGAATGGGCACCGTAATAAACTTTACTAGCTTTTAAAGACACCGCATAACCCACAGCCAGTGAGAGTAAAATCATGTTGCGGTTAGGCACAATTGTGCTCTTCATGCTTTCTTCTTCGTAGTGACCTTCTGGTACTTCGATATCATCAGTTAGTGATGAGCCACCAATTAATTGGTTGATCGCTGAAATATCAACAATCTTGTGAGAAACACCTAACTTTTCACATACTTGAGCAGCTACTTTAAGCTCTTTAACATGACGCTGGCCGTAGTCGAAAGACAGGGCATACACTTCGTGGCCTTGTTGCAGGGCTTTATTTAATACGGTAAATGAGTCCATACCGCCGGAATAAATCACAACTACTTTTTGCGTCATATCTGTTTTGCTCTTACTTTTGATAGAGGTTTACTTCAGGGCGCGATATACTACACGGCTCGGGCCTAAATAACAATTTTTGCGCGTGTTTTTGGTTTTTTTGATGGTATGTATTTTATACCCTTGCGTCGTAAGTGAGATGTCTTTTGTACAAAATTAACGAAGTGTTTGAAACAATTCAAGGTGAAGCGAGTTTTACGGGTACACCTTCAATCTTTTTACGTTTACAAGGCTGCCCAGTGGGTTGTGCTTGGTGTGATACCAAACAAACATGGGACGTTGATAATGTATATAAAGTGTCACTTGATGACACCGTTGAGAAAAAAGCAGACTCAGATCATTGGGCAGAAGCAACTGCGGAGCAAGTGTTAGCGCTATTTAAAGAACGTGGCTACAACGCAAAGCATGTGGTGATCACCGGTGGTGAGCCTTGCATGTACGACCTAAATCCAGTGTGTGAATTATTACACGCAAATGGCTATTCGACTCAAATTGAAACCAGCGGCACATTTGAAATTTTAGTCCCTGAGCAGACATGGGTGACTGTATCCCCAAAAATTAATATGCGTGGTGGCTATAAAGTATTACGTAGTGCAATGCAGCGCGCTGATGAGATTAAACACCCAGTGGCAATGCAAAAGCATGTGGAAGAGCTCGAAGATTTATTCTTAAAAACAGGTGTGAATCCACGTTTAGTGTATCTACAACCAATTAGCCAAAAGATCTCAGCAACTAAACTTGCTATTGAAACCTGTATTGCAAAAAACTGGCGTTTATCGGTTCAAGTACATAAATATTTAGGAATTAGCTAGGGTTTAGCCGTCAGCCGTCAGCCGTCAGCCGTCAGCCGTCAGCCGTCAGCCGTCAGCCGTCAGCCGTCAGATCTGTGATCTGACCCCGATAAAGTAGTGATCTGACCCCGATAAAGTAGACACGGGGTTTAATATTTCCATTTAAAAACAAAAAAGCGTTGCACCATGGCAACGCTTTTATACTATGTTCTTGTAACTATCAATTCTGCGCTAAATAGTCCAACACCACCTGATGATGGTCTTTGGTTTTGAACTTATCAAACACATGTTTGATTTTACCGTCTTGGCCTACAAGGAAGCTAATACGATGAATTCCTTCGTATTCTTTACCCATAAACTTCTTGTAACCCCAAATACCAAAGGCATCAGCAATCGCGTGATCTTCGTCGGCTAATAAATCAAAGTTAAGCTCTTTTTTGGTTTCAAAATTCTTTAAACGCTTGATTGGATCAGGGCTGATACCTACAACACGTGTATTTAATTTAGCTAGCTCAGCTTTTTCATTACGTAAGTTTTCTGCTTGCACAGTGCAACCTGGTGTTGATGCTTTAGGGTAGAAATAAACCAGTACTTGCTGCTCTTTTAAAAGATCAGCGAGTACGATAGTTTCGTCATTTTGATTTTGTAAACTAAAAGCTGGGGCTGTGTCGCCTGCTTGTAATGGATTAATTGTTTTCATGCTTTGCTCCTTAGCGAATGCGTCTGAAAATATAATCTACGTTCAAACTACGAGAAAGATCTTCAAAGCTCACTTTAAAGTTATCAATATCGACTTCAACAGGAATATTAAACTCAAGTTCACAGCGCATTTTAAGCTCGTCATCTTCATCATAAGTGTCCGATTTAAGAGAACAAATGCTGATGTTGTTATCAGCAAAAAAGCGCGTAACTTTACTTAATGTTCCTGGTGTATCAATACCTGTGTATTCGAGGGTGTAACCGGCACAAAATTCACATGCAACATGACTTGCAGTGCGTTTCATCATGGTTAAAAGGCCTAGTTCCATTCCTTTAGTTGGCAAAGTATGTTCAATGCGGCTAATTGCCGACATATCACCTGCTAGTAGCATGATAAAGGTGAACTCGTTGCCCAAAATAGCAATGCGACTGTCAATTATATTGCAATGGCAATCACTCACTAACTGAGTTAATTCGCTGACGATACCGGGTCTATCTTCGCCAATCGCAGTGAGTACTATCTGATGATTTGTAAAAGCAGTCATGGAATTTTAAATACCTAGTAATTAACAATACCAATGGATATAAGCTTGATTAAGCTTTAATTTCACGTGAGTTTAATACCGCACGGCGGCGAAGTTTAACATAATTTGCTTAGTTAACGATAGCGACGATTAATTAAGCCGTGAATAAAGTGCGCTCTTTCTTGTTTTTAGGGGCATCAGAAAGTACCATAGTTAAAATTTTGCAAGGCGATAAGCATTCAAACACGTTACGCTAGCCCAATCTATTCGGGTTTTTTGCATAAAAACAAGAAATGTAAAGTTAAAAGTGATTTTACAGTGAACCAAATCGGTATTACCCACTCATATATTTGTTAAAAGAATTAAGGGTTTGCTAAGGAGAAATATCTGTGCAGTATTGGATCTCAAAGGCGCTTGCTGTAAGCGTAGTGGTAAGTTTAACTGGGTGCGGTGTATTTACCGACGAAGCGCACCACAAACGCAATTATCGTGCTAATCAACCAGTCAAAGCACCTGAAGGTTTAGAGCAACCGGCTCAAGATCCGACATATAAAATGGACGTTGCGCAATACGACAATAACCCTGAAGCGAAAAACTACCGTCCGCCAGCACAGGTTATTACCATTGCTCAAGGTAGTTGGGTAGAAGAGGGTGACAAAGATGCGCGTGTTTATTTTGATAAAAACGACGGTATTGTTGATTTAGACGAGTTTATTTGGGACTCGATCCACGCCGTGTTGAACGAAAAAAATACTTCTGCAATAAACGAAGATAAGCTTTTAGGAAGTGTTGAAACAGATTGGTACACGATTATAAAGCCAGAAGATGGTTGGTTTTGGGAAAGCGAAACCGAAGTATCACAACAACGTTTCTTATTTACTATTGAAGAAAAATCGCACCAACGTACTGCGTCATTAAATGCTAAGTTAGTAGATTATAAAAGCGATAGTCAACCACTTACACCGCTTTTACAGCAACAGTTAGAAGTGCGTGCGTTAAACCAAGTTGTCGCTGAATTTGATTATCGCTATCGTCAACTTGAAGTTGAAATGCGCAAAAAGCAAGGTGTTATCTCGTTAGAGATGGGGTTTGATGACAAAGGGAATGCAGCTTTAGTGACTGAGCAGGACTACTTTGCTGTGTTTGAGCGTTTTTCAGGTTTCTTAGAGCGCTTATCTTTCACTATTGTAGAAATTGACCAAGATCGTGGCTTGATCACGGCTGATTATAAAAAGCCAGAATCAAGTGTATGGGACTCAATTTGGGGTGAAGAGTTAGCTGAGCTGCCAATTGAAGATGGCCAATATCAAATTCTTGTTAGTCGCACTAAAGAAGGTGGCACAAGCTTAACGTGGATGGATTCTGCAGGCACAATTCTTGAGCCAGGAACAATGAATGATCTCCAGCAAGCATTAGAGAATGCACTGCGTCAGCGCGGTATTAATATTTAATAATTATAATAGTTAAAACCACCACAAAAAGAGCTTAGCCGCTCTTTTTGTGGTTTTTACAGGTTGAAAATATGTCTAACTTAAACACAGCCCATCGCAGTGACTTGCGAACCTTGTTTACCTTTTTCGTTCCCTCACTTATAGGTGTCTTCTTGTTTATGACGCCGGTACCCATAGGTGAGGCAATGACCATTCCGATTGCTGTTATGGCAAAAGCTGTGCAGGCGTGGATAGCTCCTTTCGCGCTTGGTTTAATTACGAGCATTGTTTGCATTACCGGTATTTTATCTTTAGTGATAAAGTTGTTTAAACCCCAGCCATTACTTAAGTTCTTTATAATTAAACATTTATTTGATGTTAGTTGGTTGTGGTTGAGTGTTCGTTTATTAGGCATGGTTTTTATCGTTTTGACCTACACAAAACAAGGGCCAGAAATGATTATTTCCGGTAATACCGGTGCACTGGTTTTAAACGACTTGTTGCCAGTGTTGTTTTCTGTGTTTGTTTTAGCGGGCTTACTATTACCGTTATTATTAAACTTCGGCTTGTTAGAGTTAGTCGGTACCTTATTAACTAAAGTGATGCGTCCACTTTTTGGTGTGCCAGGTCGCAGTGCGGTTAACTGTGTAGCATCTTGGTTAGGTGATGGTAGTGTGGGTATTTTGATGACCGCTCGACAGTATGAAGATAAACACTATACACAACGCGAAGCTGCCATTATTGGTACTACTTTCTCTGCAGTATCAATTACCTTTTGTTTAGTTGTTATTGGCCAAGTAAAGCTTGAACACTTGTTTGCACCGTTTTATTTAACAGTGTGTTTGGCGGGTTTTGTTGCGGCATTAATTGTGCCTCGCTTACCACCATTACGCTTCAAAAAAGACCTTTATTTTGATGGCTCAGAGCCTGATAAAGACGCAGAATCAGTGCCTGAAGGTAAAACATTAGTCTCTCATTCACTTGATGTGGCGCTTGCTAAAGCACGCACTGCACCGGGTTTTGCTGGTACAGTGAAAGAAGGTCTACATAACGCCTTTGATATGGTATTCGCTGTGTTACCTGTCGTTATGGCTGTGGGCACATTTGCCTTGGTTATTGCTGAATATACGCCAATTTTTGAATATATGGGCAAGCCGTTTGTGCCATTTTTAGAGCTATTACAAGTACCTGAAGCTGAAGCTGCGGCACAAACAATTATGGTTGGATTTGCTGATATGTTTATTCCGTCAATTCTTGCAGCGGGTAGTATTGAAAGTGATGTAACACGGTTTATTATTGCAGCAATGAGTGTGACGCAATTGATTTATATGTCGGAAGTGGGAGCACTGCTTTTAGGTAGTAAAATTCCGGTTAATATTATCGAATTGTTCTTCATTTTTATTTTAAGAACTTTAGTGACATTACCGGTGATTGTCTTAATGGCACATTGGTTAGTGTAATCTTAGCTAAAGCATTAAATAGAAAAGCCCTGATTATTCATCAGGGCTTTTTTTATCTTCATTATCATCGCTTTTAGGCACTTTGAAGTCCATTTTTGCTGCATGTTTTAGCAACATAAGGTTACCAATTACTACACCAAACACAGCAACAACAATGGCTATAATTTGCCAAGTTTCCATCTTGAAATCCTGCCGATATACACAGCGATATAGTAGCACTTAAAATCGTCTTGCATAAGACAGTGAAATAAAATCAAGGCCAGGGTTAGGGCTCTTGAAACCCGCATTTGAGTAATGTAAATATCTAAGTGCTAAGGTTGAGTCGTCACCTAAATCTGCAACTAGACCCAATCTATCTTCAAACTGATAGTGAGTACTAACGTTTTTGCCTGCAAAACGGGTGTCGTCCAATAGTGAAACGCCAATTCCAAACTCCACATAAACAGGCATGTTTTTCACATTAAACACAGGGTATTGGATCACTGGAGACATAGCTAACACGATATTAGTTTGATGTTTGTTGTCTTTGCCATACTGCCAAATATTAAAACTAGATTCGAAGTACAAGCGGGCGTGTTGCAAGGGCAACTTTTCATTGGGTACATGGTACTGATAGGCCAGCTTTAGACCTTTTACATCACCTTCACCTTGAATGTAATCAATGGCATAACCATGATTTGAAGCTGAATAACTTGGTGCTGCTAAAAGAGCAGCTGCACTCAAAATAAGTGCTTTTAATGGCTTTTTAAATTTCATTTCGGTACTTCTCATTATGTCGATGAGCAAGTAAATAAGGCGGTGTTAGGGGCTTTTCAATGTGCAAAAAAACACAGAAACTGTGCACATTCTCATATTTTTTAGCAATTAGCTGAAAACTATGGAAAAAATCGATTGGTGCTTAATTGGCATTAAAACAATGTCAGATTGTTTCTTTTTTTACGGATTTAATATCGGTATATTAGCGAAAATTTTCGTTTAGAGGTGAACACGATGACCAAACTAGTTAACTCATTTTTGCTAATTGCAGCATTTTTTGCTGCATCTGCTTTTGCCAGTGAAGACCGCTCGCCTAAGCAATTATTAGAATCAGTCACTGCTGATTTATTTGTTGATATCGCAAATGTAAATGCGAAAGGTGATGCAAGCTCAGAAGCAATGGCGAATATTGTTGAAAAACGCTTATTACCACACATGGATATTAAGTTTGTATCGTATAAGCTTTTAGGTAAGCACATTAAAGGTCTGCGCCGTGAACAAGCCGTTGATTTTATTGCTGCGGTTGAGCATTACTTAACAGTGACTTATGCTGGCGCGCTAATGAAATACACAGGCCAAAAAGTAATTTTTGATCAATCACAACTCATCGACGATGGTTATGCAACTGTTAAGACACAAATTGTTGATGACAATGCGCCAGCTATAGATTTGCACTTTAAATTACGCCAAGGCAAAGACAAGCAGTGGAAAGTATACGATATTGTTGCTGAAGGTATCTCACTGTTAAGCGCAAAGCAAAAAGAAGTGCTGCAGCGCATTAGCCAAGTTGGCATTGATGAAGTGACACACGAATTAGCAAGTAAGTAAGTCAGCTAAAAAGCGCGATTACCTTCACCTCATCGGGCTTTTTAGTTACTTTCAGTCTCCAACCAAGCAGTGAGTACCGTCCATGTGCCGCTGCTTTTCTATTTTCTTTAAAAATCACCTACTTTGCGCTAGCACCTGTAACCCTCTGTGGTAGAATCATACTACTTTTCTTGTTTACCAAAGTATCTATCAGATACTGTGTTATTGGTCGCAATATTAAGCAAACTGTCAGTTAAATTTTGCTATAACTAATTGCTTAATAAGACATCGAATAATGTGCAGCGGAGTTGTGTTTTTTTAATGGAAAATGTACTGATTTGGCCAAAGGAATACCCGTTACTGATCAAAGGATTAGCTGAGCAAAACGGGGCTTATATTTTAGACGCTTTAGAAGCTTGGCCGGCATGTCGTTCTACTAATGAAGATGACGGTGTGTGTACGACGGTTCTTCCGCCTATTTATTACCTTACTTGGTTGACTCCTCTTGAACCGTTTGAAGAGTGTTATTTCCAACACATCTCTGAATTTGATGAAGCTGCGCTGCATTATATTAATGCTATGAAAGCGCACTTTTTAGAAAACGACTACACCCCTGAGAGTCTTGTTTTAATGTTATGCCAGCGCTTAGAGAAATACGCTAGCGCATTTGCTCAATCGGCTGTTAAAACACCTATAACTTTGATTCACCAGTTATTTAATCGTCGCTATTTTACTGTGATAGAACATGTGCTTAATCACGGTGCAAAAATGTCTGCGGACGATGTATTAGAGCTGTGGACCGAAGTTGACTTTAGAGAGCGTTTTAGTGGTTTTATCCCTGATTCAGTGGCTGATCTTGAATCATTAACGGCGCTTGCAGCTGAAAAAGTTGCTCACGGTGAAGATTACTTCACCTTACTAAAACTTGTATCACCTGATGTTGACTCAGCATCGTTACTTGAACAAGCTTTACTTGCCCACTTGAGCCACGAAAATGCAAAACAAACCATGGCAAAGCGTTTTATTGAGCAAGGCGCAACAGGTGCATTAGCTGACGAAAACGGTAAAACAGCCTTTATGTGGGCAACCGAAAAAGGCTATGTGAATGTGGTTGAGACAATACTTGAACATCAAGATAAAAAAGCCCAAGACAATAAAGGGAATACTGCATTACATTACGCTGTATTAGCCGAGAATGGACCTTTACTGGTGTTGCTTTTAAAAGCGGGCTATGACTTTAGGGTTCGTAACAAAGACGGTCTAAGCTGCTACAGACTTGCAGTTAGCATTAAAGCAGATAACTTAGTTAAATGCCTTGAGCATGACTTTGGTATTAAAGAGCTTTCGCCAGAAGGGCAGTTTGATCGCGTTAAAAAAGTGCACTTACTCCACGCGATTGTAACTGTGTTACTACCTGTGCAGTTGTTCTTCTTTTTTGACGATAGCATTGCTATTAAAAGTGAGTTAACGCTGGGCTTTACATTAGTTTCTATCTTATGCTTTTTCTTTGCTACAAGTTTAAAACGCTGTGCGCTGTACCCGCATATTCGTCATCCATGGGGGCTGTTTATTTTAAGACTGTTTTCACTATTTAGCTTAATTGGCCAAGTGGGTCTGGCAAGTATTGTCGCGCTAGCCACCTTAGCAGAGTTGGTGTGAACGCATAAAAACTAAATAAAGTGACATAAAAAAACGGCAACCTTGGTTGCCGTTTTTTGTTTTACTTAAGCTAAACGAAAGTGCTTATTTATCGTGCTCATGTGCCGCTTTTTCTTCGGCCAGCTCTTCTTTTAATTTACGTATCTTAAGGCCAAGCTCTTGCCCGCGATGGCGAGCATAATAAGTGCAACCAATAAACATCAGACTGGCAAAGATTAACTCAAGTAATACCCAAATCAGCTGTTCTTGTGCGACCCATAGTAATGTAAAACCATGGATAAAATAGAACATCACGATAAAGTTTGCCCACGCGTAGGTATAAGGCTTATCTTGAATAATCCCTTTTAGTGGTAATAGAAGAGGGAGTATATAAACAACAAAGATAAAGCCGTTACTGTGGCCTTCTCTTGGGGCAATTAAAAACAACCAAACTGGCATTAAAATTAATAAGCCGATATAACCAATCAGTGCAAAACGTTGGAATCGTTTAGTAATTGGCTTTTTGGCAACAGGCTGATTTAGCTTTGGTTCCAAGCTCATTGTAATTTACTCGTAATCAGTGCCAAGCGTTTTCCAACACTTTGGCAAATTTTAATTTCGTCTTTACTTAACACATTGCTGTTATTGCTACCGGCCACATGAGTCGCACCGTATGGCGTACCGCCAGTTTCAGTTGCTAATAACTCAGGTACCTCATAAGGCACGCCAAGCAACATCATGCCGTGATGTAACAAGGGCAGTGATAGATTCAACAAGGTAGCTTCGTTACCACCGTGCATACTGCTCGATGACGAAAATACACAAGCAGGTTTATCTATTAGCTGACCTTTAAGCCATAGATCACTGGTGGTTTCCCAAAAGCTCTTTGCTTGTGAGGCCATCATGCCAAATCGAGTAGGGGTGCCAAAGGCCAAGCCATCACAATTAATTAGATCATCTTTGCTGATCACAATATCGTGTGGCTGACGCTTTACAAACGTGCGCAATAAAGCAGTTGCTCCTTGTTGCTCAATCGACTCGGCTATCTCATGTGCCATTGCTTCTACAGAGCCATGGCTTGAGTGGTATAGCACAACAATGTTTGTAGTCATTAAAGTACGCTTAATACGTTTTCTGGTGGACGACCTAGAGCAGCTTTGCCGTTATTTTCAACAATTGGGCGCTCGATTAGCTTTGGATTGGCAGCCATTGCAGCAATTAATTTGTCTTCGTTTTGCTCGTTTTTAAGCTCAAGCTCTTTGTAGATGTCTTCTTTAGTACGCATTAATTCACGCGCTGAAGTAAAGCCCAATTGGCTAATTAAGGTCGCAATTTGCTGCTCATTAAGTGGTGTTTTTAGGTATTCAACAACACTTGGTTGTACGTTATTGTTTTCTAATAGGGCAAGTGTTTCACGCGATTTTGAACAACGTGGATTATGATAAATAGTCACAGACATGGTGTGTTCTCACATTTAATAATTTGGCTTATTTTAGGGCAAGCGCTGCGAGACTTAAAGTCTCGCAAGCTCTTTTTGTAATTGACGGTATTGCGTGAGTAGGGCTTTTAAACGTTGTTGTTTAACTAATTCTTCAGGCTCAACAAAGTTTAGTGCTTTTTGAATTTCATCAGCTGCCTTTAAATAAGCACCATACTGGGCCAGTACATTGGCATGCGCTTCATGATAAGAAGCCATATTCTCTTGCTTTTTGTAGACATCAGCAATCAGCTCTTTGGCAAGGTTGTTCTCAGGTTTTGCTAACAAGTAAGATTTTAAAATACGTTCAGCAAGGTCAAATTGTTTTGCTTCCATCGCAGCATTTGCATAGTTTAAGGCAATTACCTGATTGTTAGGTCTATCGATATCTAACTTAGCTAAAAATTCCACCGCTTCATTCGCTTTACCTTGCGCAATGAGTAAGTCGGTGTGTGTGTCTATATAAAATAAGTTCTTTGGATCTTGCTCTAGTAATGGGTTCAAAATGCTGGCTGCTTCATCAAGCTTTTTTTGATCCAACAAGCTAATACCCAAACCATATTTAAGTGCAGTGTCGTTATGAACGGTATTTTCACGCATTAATTTACGAAACAAATCTTCAGCTGCTTTGGCTTTTTGATGATAACGAGCAATAACACGGCTCTTAGCTAAGTTAAACTCTAGGCTATCGGAGTAGTGCCTTTTTGGATACTGCTCGGCACGTAAGCGCACATCAGAGACACGGCTTTCTGGCAATGGGTGAGTCAGCAAAAATGCGGGCGGCTTATATTTGTAGCGAATTTGTGCAGCAAGTTTAGTTAAAAATTTACTCGATTGGCGAGGATCAAACCCAGCATTATTTAAGGTCTGCATGCCAATTCGGTCTGCCTCTTGTTCAGCAGCACGACTATGAGTTAATTGACTAAACGCCGCTTGTGTCTGGTTTGCTGAGATAATTGCAATACCAGCATCAGGTGCAACAACGGTAGCTAAAATACCAGCAATCATACCAGCGATGGTTAACGCGCTGTTATCTTGCTGTTGTTGAATACGACGCGCTAAATGGCGCTGTGTTACGTGGGCAATTTCGTGCCCAAGTACTGAGGCAAATTGACTTTCGTTATCGGCTTGTGCCATGAGCCCTGTATGCACACCTACATGACCACCATAGAACGCAAAAGCGTTGATTTCAGGGTTATTAACCCAGAAAAAAGAAAATGGAAAACGAACATCGTTGGCGTTTGCGACTAAACGGCGGCCCAAGGTGGTCAGATACTCATCAAGAACAGGGTCATTGACAACGGGTGATGAGCCACGAATTTGCATCATCATCACTTCACCGATTGCTTGTTCTTTTTCAATCGGTAAGGCTTGTAATGCCGAGGTCCCTAAATCGGGCAGCTTAAAGTTAGTTTGTGCCTTCAACGGCTCACTGTGCAATATCGAAAATGTCAGTAATGCACTACACAGTGTAATAAAGGCTAATTTTAGTCGCATCTTATTCCTTGTTGATTTGCTCACCTAACATGACTTTTGCTAAATCTATTTCGTCGCTGCATGCTCGGCTGTCTTTTTCGCACAATTGATAGAAATCTTTTATTGTGACTCCATCTAGCTTAACAACGTTCAACTCCCGTTGTAAAAAAGTTATGATTTTATGCGCTACTTTATGAGCATGCAGAATTAAGGCTTTGTCAGCTTTGTCACCTCTTTCAAAGTAAAAAGCGATGAATTTATGAAGCTGGTTAAAACGAATAAGGTTTTTCATGGTGTGCGGATCCCACACCTTAAATTCCATAAAGCGGTTGTCTTTGATGTATTGGTCTACCGTCACATCTTTTGCATAAGGGTAGGCCCATAATTCGAAACCTCGGTCCGTAAAGCTTTGATGCAAAGCAATGCGCGGTTTTTGCTCACAGACAATTTCGCCCATGTCGGTTTCATGGCCACCTAATAAATCAAGGTTCCAGTTGCGTGGGTCAATTAATTGTTTAACGGCATTATCAAAACCGTGGTCTAAAATCCCTTCAGATTCGCTAACCGATGATGCGACCATATGATAAAAAGGCGGCAGCTCGCCCCAGTTTATTTGTTTTTTATACCAGTTTATCTCTTTAAGAGTTGGATTCGCAGGTAATTGCGCTTTATTATGCGAGCCAGGCATCAGGTTTCCTTTACTACCAGTTATTGAATAAGGATAAACTATTGTTTTGCGTGTTTTAAGAAAAAAATGAGTTGTTTCTCATTATAAAGACTTATTTTAGCAAGGTGCCTACATCTTATACTTATTATTCATATTAATAACGCAGTTGATTCGCTATGTTAACGGTTGATTTAAGGGACTATAAGTGCCCTCAACAATTTATTCAGTTTAAATTAGGGTTGAATAAGGCAGTATCGGCTCAACAAGCCGTGACTTTTACATTTAATGCTGCTGAGGCAACGGACGATATGCAGCGATTTTTAGAAAAACATCATTACCATTTTAAAATTGACCTAGAATTAGGTGTGCTAACAGTGGAGCCCATTCGTGTTTGAGTATGTAAAAGCCTGGTACGAAAATAAATTTTCTGATCCCCATTCAGTAACCTTGTTGTTATTGCTTATTGCAACCTTTGCATTTTTCTACTTTTTTGGTTCGTTAATCGTTCCAGTTTTAGTTGCCTTGGTGATTGCCTATTTACTAGATTGGCCTGTTGCTCACTTAGAAAAGCTGGGTTTGAAACGGTTTACCGCAACAGTTCTAGTTATGCTGGTATTCAGTGGTTTGATGATTATGATTATTGTCGGCATGGGGCCTGTGCTTTGGCAGCAAACCAGCAATCTAGTTCAAGAAACGCCTTATATGATCGAAAAAGGTAAAGCACTGCTGTTACATCTTCCTGAAGATTACCCAAGTTTGATTACTGAAGATCAGGTTAAATCAATTGTTACCAGTGTTGAGACCAAAGCTATTGAGTTTGGTCAGTTGGTGCTATCGGTGTCATTAACTTCGATAAAAGACGTTGCAGCTTGGCTGATTTATCTTATTTTAGTGCCGCTCTTAGTATTCTTTATGCTTAAAGATAAATTAGAGCTCACGCAAAGTGCTGAGCGTTTATTGCCTAAGCAACGTCGCTTGATCATTCAAGTTTGGCAAGAAATGAATCAACAAATCATGAATTATATTCGCGGTAAGGTATTTGAAATTTTAATTGTTGGTACTGCATCTTTTATCGCTTTTGCAGTGCTTGATCTTCGCTATGCGGCTTTACTTGGCGTGTTGGTTGGCTTATCGGTGCTTATTCCATTTGTTGGGGCGGCATTGGTGACCATTCCTGTCGCTGCGGTGGCGTTATTCCAATTTGGTTTAGAAACACAATTTTGGACCATATTAATTATCTATGGCGTGATCCAAGCACTTGATGGCAATGTGTTAGTGCCGTTATTGTTCTCTGAAGCGGTAGATTTAAACCCTGTGTTTATCATCGTTGCGGTATTGTTTTTTGGTGGTTTATGGGGCTTCTGGGGCGTGTTCTTCGCAATACCGCTGGCTTCTTTAGTAAAAGCGCTTATAAATGCCTGGTCTTCTAAGCAGGTTGAGCTAATAGAAGGTTAGCTTAGTCTTAAAAAGTATAGAAAACGCACTTTACTGACTAATTGATTATTATAATTTAGCCGTGAAAAATGTAAAATAGGTTATAAGATATATCTTTTAGTAATATGGTGCGTTTTACATGGCAAATTTTTACCTTCCTGACGATGCTAATCAGCAAATTTATTTAGATGCGAATGCAACGACTCCTGTACTTCCTGAAATTGCCGATGTGGTTTCGCACACGATGCGAGTGTGTTTTGGTAATCCATCAAGCTCTCATATTACGGGTATTCAAGCAAAACACTTATTAGAACAAACGCGTAACAAAGCACGTGAAGTCATTGGCGCTACCGACGGCGATATTTTATTTACCTCGGGTGCAACAGAAGGTATTCAGACGGCGGTTGTTTCAACACTTATTACTGCAAAAAATCATCATATCGAGAATCCGGTATTACTTTATGGGGCAACAGAGCATAAAGCGGTGCCAAATACCCTAAAACATTGGAACAGCGTACTTGATATCAACGCGCAGGTATTAGCTATTCCAGTAGATAAAAACGGTATTTTAGATCACGAGTTTATTCGTACACATGCTGCGAATGCACTGATGATTTGTACTATGGCAGTAAACAACGAAACCGGTGTTTTCCAAGACTTAACCACTATTGAGCAAGTTATTCGTAGTGAAAACAATAATGTGGCTTGGATGGTTGACTGTGTACAAGCATTAGGCAAAACCAACTTGGCGCTAAGCCAAACAACCATTGATTACGCCCCATTCTCTGGTCATAAATTGTATGCGCCTAAAGGCATTGGTGTACTTTATATCCGTAAAGGCAGTGCATATACGCCATTTATTGCTGGTGGCGGCCAAGAAAGTGGTATGCGATCTGGTACCGAAAATTTACCGGGCATTGCCGGTTTGAATAAGTTGTTCTCGTTATTGCTTGATAAACAAAACCAGACTTTTAAGCCAATTGAGCAGCTACATGCTTTTCGCGAGCAATTATTAGCTGCATTAACAGACACCTTTGGTAGCATCACGTTCAATCACAGTTTTGAGCATTCGGTGCCAACAACGTTGAACTTTGCGGTGAACGAATTAACCAGTAAAGAAGTGATGGACTTATTTGATGCTGCGGGTATCCGTGTAAGTGGCGGCTCGGCATGCAGCTCAGGTGCAAATCGTAGTTTTGTTTTAGACGCGATGGGAGCCAGTGATTGGCAAAGTGAAAACGCGATACGTATGTCGTTTGGCCCAGCTGTTAACCAACAAGAGATTGATTTTGCTTGCGATAAAATCCGTTCTTTAAAGCCGATTCTAGAAGCAAACTGCTTAGTGGTATCTGATAGTACATCGCCGCAACACGAAGTTTGTGCGATTGGCTTAACACAACTTCGCCATCAAGCAGCGTGCTGCTGGCTTTATGTCGACAGTGATAAAAGCGCTGTGGTGATTGATCCTATCATTGAGCTTATTCCACGTATGGCGAAAATTGTCGCGACACAAGGTTTAACAGTAAAAGCGATTATCGATACCCATAACCACCAAGAACGTTTATCGGCCCGTTGTTTATTATCAAAAGAGCTCGCAGAACGTTATGTTGCTAATGAGATAGATGAACTTGGCTGGCCTAAAGATTCAGCAACCATCGAATTAAGCGATGCATGCTTAACTAAAGTAGCGACACCGGGTCATAGTGACGATAGTGTTAGCTATTTATTGTCAGATACACAAAGCGGTGATATTAGCTATTGCTTCTGTGGTGATTTAATCTTACCAGGCGGCTTAGGTAACACAGCAATTAGCGGTGGCGATGCTGCGAAAATGGCTCAGTCATTAAAACAGCTTGCTATGGCAGTGCAAGATTCTACGGTAATTTGTTCAGGGCATGATTATCAGCAATGTTTTGCTATGGATTGGCATGCACAAAAGGCAACGACACCGTTATTAGCAAAACTATTAAGTGAGCTAGTATCAGATGATGAGTTTGTTGAATTAAAGCAACAAGCTGATGAGCAAAAGCATACTGTAAGTCATTCTCTATGTGGCTATGTTGAAACACTTGAAAGTGCGCCGATGAAACAGCTAGTCGCAACCGATGCGAAATCAATGTTAGATGATAAAGCCACTCACTTAATTGATACTCGCGAACCGTATGAGCATGGTGCGAATAATTTGGCAGAGTTATTCACTGTTGCTGAGAGCAAAGTGATTAACATTCCACTCAGTCGCATGGCAAACGCCATCGTGCAAGGGCAGCTTAAGAAAGACCATAGCTACATTTTGGTTTGCCGAAGTGGTAATCGTTCAAAACAAGCGGCTAACAATTTGTCGCAGTTAGGGTTTGAAAATGTTTATAACTTAAATGGTGGTTTAGCATTGCTTTAACAAGCAATACCAATTCGCTTAATTAAAAAAAGCCGCTATAGAGCGTAATGCCAGTCAGTTAAGAGCTGACTGGCATTTTCTTTTATAGGGATATTTATTAGGTTTCCTTCTTACCACCCTTGGATAATGCCTGTCTGGTAGCCTATCGGGTAAGATAAACAACCTAAG
>NZ_JAKGBH010000045.1:0-35959 GCF_021532515.1 Pseudoalteromonas sp. PAST1
TTCCAGATTTATTAATTTGCTCAAAAGAGCGAATTAAACCAAATTTGCTTGGTGACAATAGCGTTTTGGACCCACCTGACCCCATGCCGAACTCAGTAGTGAAACGAAACAGCGCCGATGATAGTGTGGCATTTGCCATGTGAAAGTAGGACATCGCCAGGCTCCAAATAAGAGAAAGCCCGATTCGAAAGAGTCGGGCTTTTTTGCGTCTGGGAGCTGTCAGCTTTCAGCCAGGTAGGTTGGGTAGAGCGCAGCGAAACCCAACGAGTTAGCGAGTTGCAAGTTAGCAAGGGTAAAGTTGAACTGTGGTGTTGTTTAGTACAGAGTCACCCTCAGCAACAACCCCGTAGGAGATGTATGGACTCCTCCCCCAAACAGGGTGAGTACGGTATAAAGAGATTGGACAATTACTTTTACCAATAAGGAATCCATACATGTCAAAATTTAACCTAATTAGTATCGACTTGGCAAAAAATGTTTTTCAAGTCGGTAAGTTTCTTCATCAAAACCTACAAAGTAATAAAGCGGTGAGCAGGAAAGAGCTACTGTCGATACTCACCACCTCTCCTCGTTGTAAAGTTGTTATGGAATCGTGTGGCGGTGCTCATTATTGGGCACGCAAAGCGCGTAGTGTTGGTCATGAAGTCGTGATTCTAGACCCTCGATTTGTCAAAGCATTCAGAGTTGGCCAGAAAACGGATGCAAATGATGTAATTGCAATAGCTGCCGCTTCTTTCTCGCCTAATGTTCGCCCGTGTAAATCACTGACACAAGCACAGCAAAGCTTACAGTCAATAGAGCGAATGCGCGCCTTAGCTGAAAAGCAGAAACGACAGCTGGCTAATCAAATCAGAGGCTTATTACTTGAATTTGGGATTGTAATCAAGCAATCAGAATGCGCGTTTAGGCAAGCTATTCCTGAGATTTTAGAAGATAGCGATAATGGGTTAACCGCTGGTTTAAGGCAGTGTCTAGCTCAGTGCTATGAATTATTTAAAGCGCAATCAACATTAAAAGAAACATTAAATGAGTTACTGACAGGTTTGGTAAAACAAGATGAGCAATGTGAACGCTTACTGGCACTTGAGGGTGTCGGGCCTATCACAGCGGTTGGTTTATTAATAAGCTTAAGTGACACAACCCATTTTACGAGCGGACGCAATGCGGCAGCCAATGTTGGTGTCACCCCTCGCCAACACTCAAGTGGTGGAAAAGTGCGAATAGGTCATATAGCCAAATACCGTGGCGAGATAACATTACGCAGCCACTTGTTTCTGGGAGCCAGAGCGGTCATCAGTCAGCTAAAGCATCGAGAGCCAAAAACGAAAAAAGAACAATGGCTCAAAGCATTAGTTGAAAGACGAGGTGTGAAGTGTGCCGCCATTGCATTAGCAAATAAAACAGTTAGGACAGCGTATGCCATGCTGAAAAAGGGCACGAGTTATGAACCCAGTTTACTAGCCAATTAATATTTAGCCTTCAATAACAGAAACAACAGTATTGACCAAGAACCTGCGTTAAGCGGTTAGACCCACCCTTGATAGCCTGTAAAGTGCCTGGCGTGTTAAAACACCGAGTAGGAGAAGAGGCACAAGGGCGCGAATACATCAAAGGGCCGAGGTAGCTCCTCATTATGAGCCCGCATATAAGCACGCAGTCTGACAAAATTAACGAAGGGTATTGTGCAATAGGAGGAGTCCATATAAGGCACTTCAGTGCCGAATTCAGACCAGAACAAACACATTCATGGCTAAAGCCATTCCTACGAGTACATTTTGCCTAGAGCCTCCGGCAGAGGAAGACGCTGCACATTACAACCCCACCGCGCGGCTGAACGCTGACGGCTTAAAGCTGATAGCTCGGTGTCACTCACACTGCTGTATTTCTTTCACATCGCCGCGGCCATCGCTTAGGTAGCATTGTTCTAGCAACGAGCAGTAGCAGATCTCTGTTTTGATATTAAAGCGTTGGTCATTTACTTTGTCCCATTGAGTTTCATTAAATCCCGTTTGCTTGAAACCAAAAAGTTTAAGTTTGCTGCCAGATGCCAGCAACCGGTTATCACTAGCACTCGTCATAATCCAGCCAAATGCTTCGAAAATATTTATATCGGGAGAATTATCTTGCAGAGTTTGTAGCTGTGTTTCATATGCTTGTGTATCAAAACAGCATGCAGAAATTACTTTATAGATATCTAAATATGATTGGTCGTTATAATGATACTTCACATACTTTACTATCGCAGGTCCTGAGCCTGAATTAGTGAGTACAAAGGTGATTTCAGATTGATTTTTTTCTTCATTAAAATTCCCCGTCATCACTTCGAGCCATGGCCAGGTTGCGGCTTTTACTTGTCGTTCTGCGGCGTTGGCTTGCAAGTAAGTGGCATAAAAGGAGGCTGCGGAGATAATAATGGCACAGAGTGCGAGAAATAGGTTTAGCCGCTCGTTGGTAAACCATGCCTTGCGCTGGTTGCTGGCTGGTTGAGTGTTTTGCTGGGTGGTCTTTGTTTGCTCTTCAACATTAGTGTCTAGCTCTGATTTAACGGTTGAACAGCTTGCGTCCTGTTGCTGATTATCCATAATTTTTAGTTGTTGTTTTTATAGACTAACAAAGATACAACTTTAATTGGATAGATAAAAGAGACAGGGAGTAAAACTCCCTGATTTGATATTAACTATTTGAGATAAACACGGTGAGCTTTTCACCCACTCTTAAGCTATCTCTTGAAAGGTTATTCCATTGTTTGAGTTTAGTGATACTGACTTTGTATTGCTTTGCAATCTTCCAAAGGCTGTCGCCAGATTTCACCTTATACTCGATTTGTTGATCAGCCAATTGCGGCAATATCAGTTTTTGACCAATACGAATGGTGTTTGTTTTTAGGTTATTGAAGGTTTTCAGCTGGCTAACTGTTACTTTATAGTTCTTTGCAATCACACTTAAGCTATCACCGCGTTTAACTGTGTAATGTTGCCACTGGCTATAATCATTGCTTTTTTGGTTAGCTAATAGAGTTTGATAACTTGCTTGCTGATCTTTTGGGACCACAATATGTGGCGCATCAATCACTGCTGGGTATCGGATAACGCCATGGTTCAGCTCTTCTAGCTCTTGCCATTTCGCTTTGTCTGCCAAGATCACGGCACCAGTTACTGGTAAGGTCGCAATAGCCTGCTCATTCTTAATGGCAGGGAATATCATTTTTTGGTGCTTTAATAATTGTGCTGCGGCTAGTAACTTAGGCACGTATTGTTTGGTTTGCGATGGTAGCTTTAAGCTAAAGAAGTCCGTCGACTTTCCTTGTTTTTTGTTACGAGCAATTGCCTGTAATACACGCCCTTCACCAATATTGTAGGCAGCAATAGCGTGATACCAATCGCCATCAAAGCGTTTATAAAGGTATTCCATAAAATCCAAAGCTGCGCGGGTGCTGTCGATCACATCTTGGCGACCATCATACCAAGGGGTAATTTTTACTTTGAAGTATTTGGCGATTGACGGGGTGAGTTGCCATAAACCCGATGCATGTTTGTGCGAATAGGCACTGGCATCAAAATCGCTCTCTATAAGCGGCATTAGAGCGAGTTCTATTGGTAAGTCACGGTTTTCTACTTCTGTGACGATATGATACAAATACGGCGCTGCACGGCGGCTTATTTCTTCCATGTAATTTGGATGAGTAAGGTACCAAGCAATGCGCTTTTGCACATCTGGATGACTTGAATCGCTAAACTGCAGTTGAATGCGAATACGCTGCCATACGTCATCTAGTTCACTTGGTTTGAGCGGTGTCACCGCGTCTACTTGTGCTGTTTTAGCTTCAGCAACCACAGTACCTGGATTGGCTTTGATGGTAGGCTTCTTTTCGGGAAGTGACTCAGGGGCAGTCTGACAGCCTGTTACAATAAGAGAAACAACAACAAGGCCTAAAAATCGATTTAAAAACACGTATTAAAATACTCCGTTAACTTAGGTGCGGGTAAACTAAAGCGCCTAAGCTTAACATAGGGTGAGCTAAAAATGACCATTAGATTAACAGCTCGCTAACTTACTCACCCAATTGAATTTAAAACGAAATACTAACTTGTAACCCAGCATAACCATGGTTTTGCGCTTCCCAATAGCGGCTGTCTATTTCTCGGGCTCTGGCATAGATCTCTATTCTGAATGGCTTTGAGTCCACGCCCATACCTACACCAACATAGCCATCAATATTATTGTGGTCGTCATCATAGCGGTCTCTGTAGTCGTGGTCATCGCGGTCGTCGTATACAGCAAGCTCAATTAAATCTAAGCCCACTTCGCCATAGACAAAAAAGTCGCTGAAATAACCAAATTTGATGCCGCTATCTAAGGTGAGAAATGTCTCCCGATCACCTTTTTTAGTAAATACTTCTGCTGAGCCTAATGCCGTTGTAAATGCTGCGCCGAAATTACTGTAGTTATTTTTAGCCATAACTTCGATGCCGGCTGAGGTGATTGAATCAGTACTATTATGCTCTGATTTAACAAACAGGTTCATATTAGGGCTGTCATAAATACCAGCAAAGCTTGTAGCAGGAATGAAGGCAAGTGAAGAAAACAGTGCTAAGGCGAGATACTTCATATTGGTTAATCCATTAAACGTTAATGGGTACATGATACCAAATAGCGCCTTAGCAAAATGTAAGTAAGTGTTCTAACTATGTAAGTTAGCCGAACACGCAGCGAAAGCAGGCTCCTTGCTGGCGTTTGATATATACCAAATCGCCGCCATGATTGAGCATGATCTGGCGCGATAAACTTAAGCCTATTCCTGAGCCTTGTTGCTTGGTGGTAAAAAATGGCACAAAAATCATCTCAATTACATGATCGCTGATACCTGTACCATTGTCGCTGACCTCTAAATACAGTTGCTGATTAGCATTTTGTGCAATGCTTACCTCAATGCACTTTGCTGACTTTGAAGTATTTAACTGCTTAAGGACATCAAGGGCATTGGTAAGCAGGTTTATTATTACTTGTTCAACTTGGCCTCTATCTATCATTACTAACTGTTGGCTTTGCACCGATAAATTCAACGTAATATTAAGTTGCTTAGCTTGTTGTGAGTGCAGAGCGACAACTTGCTTGGCAAGATCTGCCAGAATATGTGGCTGTAAGTGTGGGGCGGGTAAGCTACTAACCTTTTTAAATTGCGCTATAAATTCCCCTAAATGCTCGGTTCGTGATGCGAGTGTTGTTAGGGCGAGTTGTAAGTCTTGTTTATCTTCCTGATCATCAAAACTAAGCTCATTTGGCAGCAGTGCCGTACAAGTTTGTGCTAAAGAAGAGAGTGGCGTAATCGAATTAGCAATTTCATGGGTTAGTACTTTGGTGAGGCGCTTATAAGCTTGTTGCTCTTTTAATTGCAGCTGATCATGAATCGATTGCAAACTGATCACTTTACGAACTTTACCTTGGATTTCGGCAATACTGATTTGCACAGATAGGGTATCGTGCTGCTCACCATTTTGCCATGGCACGGTATTACGGCTATTTTGTTTTGCGTCTTTGACTAGGTTTGCTATTACACCTAGATCATCGATGTGCTTTACAGCTTGTCCAAGTAAACGGCTGACCGCCGGATTGCTTTCAATAATAGTGCCTTGTTCGTCACATACTAATACTGCTAAATCGATATGAATTAATAGTGCTTGTAAGAACTGGGCTTGTTGCTCTGCATTAAAACGCGCAGCCTGAATTTGCTGTTTAACCTGCTCAAATTGCTGCTGCATAGGGTGTTGGTCGCCAAAGCCTAATGTGCTGTCTCCATTCGCTAAAGCGCGAAACACCATATCTGCACGTCTTGTTTGGCGTTTAAATAAATTAAAAATTTGCGCAGCACATACCAAATTTAAAATAACTAAAAGTGCCGAAATTGCAGAAAACCCGCTTTGCTCTACTTGCCAAAACAAAGCAATTGATAAACCAATTAGCGCAGCTAATAGGCCGGCTAAGCTAATAAAATTTCGCATAGATTAAAGTCCGTATTTTTCTAAACGACGATACATGGCTCCGCGTGTTAGGCCGAGCGCTTTTGCTGCATGACTCACGTTCCCTTGAAAATGCTTTAAAGCTGCACGAACGGTTCTCTGCTCGATGATTTCGAGATCAAAAGTGTCGTAGTCAGTGGCGTTTGAAGAGAGCTCACTTGTACTAACAGCAGCATTTGGTGAGCTTATCACTGAGCTTATATCGAGCTCTGAGCCTTCTGAGAGGATGACTGCTCGCTCAATTGCATGGGCAAGTTCACGGACATTGCCTGGCCAATGATACTGACTTAAACGTGTCATATCAGATGCCGCAATCGAGAGCTCACGTTTGTATTTATGTGCAAAGTGCTGCAAGTAGTAGTTACACAGTAATGGAATGTCTTCACTGCGCTCACGCAGAGCTGGCAAACGGATCTCTACGGTGTTAACACGGTACAGTAAGTCTTGCCTAAACTTGCCTTCAGTAACTGCTTGTTCGAGGTTTTCATTCGTTGCACAGATCAAACGAATATCAATATCGATAACTTTTGAACCACCAACCGGTGTTATTTGCCTGTTTTGTAGTGCTGCGAGCAGTTTAACTTGTTGGTTAAGCGGTAAATTACCTAGCTCGTCTAAAAATAAACTCCCACCATGAGCAAGCTCAAATCGGCCGATGCGATCTTCCTTCGCGCCAGTAAACGCCCCTTTTTTATGGCCAAATAGTTCGCTTTCAAACAGGCTTTCGGCCAGTGAGCCCATATCTAGACTAATGAAAGGCTGGTTTTGGCGCTGGCTTGCATTGTGGATTGCATGGGCAGTGAGTTCTTTACCTGTGCCACTTTCGCCACTAATCAATATGTTGGCATCTGTGTTGGCTGCTTTGTCGATAACCGAAAAAACCTGCTGCATGGCATCACTTTGGCCTAAAAACTCAAATGGTTGATTGCCGATTGACTGCTGCAAGGCCTGCTTTTGTTTTGTGAGCTTACCAACTTGCTGCTTGTCTTTAGCGTGTGAAAATGCCGCTGCAACAGCACCGAGTAATTGCTCATTTTGCCAAGGTTTGGCAATAAAGTCAGAGGCACCGGCCTTAATTGCTTCGACAGCTAGCTGTATATCGCTGTAGGCCGTCATAAGCAGTACCGCAATATTAGCGTCTTGGCTCATGATCTTTTTTAGCCAGTAGAATCCTTCTTTGCCACTAATTGAGTCTTGCGTGAAGTTCATATCGAGTAACACAACATCTATGGCCTGATCCGCCTCATGCTGTGCGTTAATGATAGCTTCGATATCAAAGGGGTTATCTGTGGTTTTTACAACCTGATAATGCTGCTTTAAAAGTAATCGTGCGGCGATAAGTACGTCGGGGTTATCATCGACAATAAGAATTGATCCTGCTTGTTTCATAGCTATTTATTATTATTCCTTTATGGGAACACTAAGACTAATTGAAAATAGTAACAGTGTCCATTTATGGACGATATATGGGTTTTGAAGTGTTCTATAAGCGGACACTTGATTATATGCCTGTTTATTTGTTTTTATATAAGTTATTGTAATTTAATAAAAATAAAAGTTGGCACAAGAGTTGTTTTATCTATAGGTAATTAGCACCTAGATAACTTAAAGGCGTCAACATGGATAAGAAAATTACACGCTCAAATAACAAAGCATTTTTTAAGAAATCAATCATTGCAGCTGCATGCTTAGCTGTTGCGGCTGCAGCTTATGGTTTCACGCAAACTGAGCAAACAGGTCGTAGTCAGCAAGTAACCGCGACAAGCTTAACGATTAGCACAGTACAACAAGGTGAATTTGTTGATGCTTTAAGTCTTCGTGGTCAGGTTATGCCTCGCACTACTATTTACCTCGACACCATTGCCGGAGGCCAAGTTGAAGAGCGACTTGTTGAGCAGGGTGAATTTGTTAAAAAAGGCCAACCACTTGTGCGTTTAAGCAATACCAATTTGCAGCTTGATGTAATGAGCCGTGAAGCACAGGTGACTGAGCAGCTTAACTTTTTACGTAACACGCAAATGAATATGGAAACCAGCCGTTTAAACTTACGCCGTGATTTGCTTGAAATCGATCTTAAAATTACGCATTTATCGCGTCGCTTAAAACAGACTCAGCCGCTAGTGAAAACAGGTGTGTTAGCTCAAGAGCAATTATCTGAAATTCAAGAAGACTTAGCGTATTACAAAGCGCGTAAAGAACTAACCCTTGAGCGCCAAAAGCAAGAAAACAGCATTCGTGAAGTTCAGGTAGCCCAGCTAAAAGACAGTACCGACATGTTAGAGAAAAACCTACAGTTTGCGCGTAAGAACCTTGAAAACTTACTCGTAACAGCACCTGCCGATGGTTATTTAAGTGAGCTTGATGTGGAAATTGGTGAATCAAAAGGCCGTGGTGCTCGCCTAGGGCAGATTGATATTCCTAATGAATACAAGCTAGTTGTGCGACTAGATGAGTTTTACCTAAGCCAAGTTCAAACAGGTATGCAAGTGCTTATTGAACATGAACAAGGCGAAATTGCGGCGACGGTTAGCAAAATTGATAGTCGTGTTCAGCAATCACAGTTTCAGGTTGAAGTCGATTTACCCAATGGCACGAGCAATATAAAACGTGGGCAAAGCCTTGATGTACAGCTGATGCTAGGTGATAGCAAAGGCACTGCCTTATTACTTGAACGCGGCGCATTTTTTACCAGCTCAGGAGGTAACTGGGTTTATGTCATGGAAAAAGATGGCAATCGTGCAGTACGAAAAGACATTCGTCTTGGCAAAAAGAATCAAAACTATTATGAAGTGTTAAGTGGCCTAAGCGCCGGAGATCGCGTGATCACCTCTAGCTACAGCAACTTTGATAAAGCACAACAACTACAATTTTAAGGATAAAAATAATGATTAAATTAACTAACTTATCACGCGTGTTCCGTACTCAAGATGTTGAAACAACAGCGCTTAACAACATTAACTTACATGTAAACGAAGGCGAGTTTCTTGCCATTATGGGGCCATCTGGCTGTGGTAAATCAACATTACTCTCTATTTTAGGTATGTTGGATTCGCCATCGGCAGGCAGTTTTGAGTTTTTAGGTGAAGACATCGCAGGGTTTGGTGAAAAACAATTAGCGGCACTTAGAAAAGCGTCGATTGGTTTTGTTTTCCAAAGCTTTAACTTAATTGATGAATTAACAGTATTTGAAAACGTTGAGCTGCCATTACAGTATCAAAATATCTCAAAAAGTGAACGTAAACAGCGAGTAGAAGAAATTTTAAAACGTGTTGCAATCGACCATAGAGCAGATCACTTACCGCAACAGCTATCGGGCGGTCAGCAGCAACGTGTAGCGGTAGCCCGAGCTCTTGTGATTAATCCAAAACTTATCTTAGCGGATGAGCCTACGGGTAACCTTGATTCAAAAAATGGTGATGAAGTCATGGCGATGCTGCGTGAGCTAAATCGCGAAGGTACCACGGTAATTGTGGTTACTCACTCAGAAAAAGAAGGCAATTATGCTGACCGTTTAGTGCGCTTACTTGATGGCCAAGTGATGGTTGATAAAGCTAACCGTGTTCAACAAACAGCAGAGGTGGCATAACATGATTTTAAGTTATTTGATCACGGCGCTGCGTGCGTTTAAAAACCAAAAACAGCACTTTATTTTAAATGTTCTGGGTTTGAGTGTGGGCTTAGCTGCGGCAATTTTAGTTGCTTTGTTTGCAAAAAATGAGCTTTCGTACGATAGCCAACAGCCTCATGCTGAGCGTGTTTATCGCGTTGGCCAGGACTTCTCAAAACTTGGTTTAGCTGTGGTGCCTATTTTTAATTATGTGCAGTCAAAGCAGGCTGAAGATTACAGCCAAGTTGAAGAAGTGTTCGGATTAACTATGGTCGAGTTGACTCGTGAAGCCATGGTTGATGTGAGTTACCGCAACCAAGGCTATAAGTTAAATGCCTTATATGGTGCTACAGCAAATATTGAAAACTTTATTGCTCTGAAAACGCTGGCGGGTGACTTAACAACAGCAATGAGTACACCAGACAGCCTCGCTTTAAGTGAATCAGAAGCACTGCGCATTTTTGATCGCACCGATGTGATTGGCGAAACACTAACGCATGAACAAGGACAGTACACGGTGCGTGCCGTGTTTGCGGACTTAAAAGACAACACTCACTTTGCCTTTAAAAACCTTGTTTATGTTAAGCATGATCCAAGCAAAATAGACATCAACAGTAGTTATGTTTATATGCGTGTAGCAGAGGGCACCGATACCGATGCATTAGCTAAAACCTTAACTGAGCGCTTTTTTAGCAACTCGATGCTGGAGCAAGTTAGTTTAGAGCTGCATCCATTACTTGATTTGCACCTAACTGCAAAATCACCGTTTGAGATGAAAGCAGGTGGTGCTAAACAAGTGGTGATGATCTGTGTTGGTTTAAGCGTGTTACTTATTCTTATTGCAGGTTTTAACTTTATTAATATGACCGTCGCTCAATCGACGAAACGTGCAAAAGAAGTGGGTGTGCGTAAAGCGCTTGGCGCAAGTAAAGGCCAGTTAGTAACGCAGTTTTTATCTGAATCTGTGTTGGTATCAATACTTTCAATGGTGATTGCTTGTGCTTTAGTGGAGCTACTTTTACCAAGCTTTAATCAACTAGTAGATCGCGAATTGGTCGTGAATTATGCCTCTGAATTTGGCATTGCAATTATTGTGGTCGCAATTGCTGTGGGCATATTAGCTGGGCTTTATCCTGCATTCTTTATTTCGTCATTCAGTGCAAAACGCGTTTTAAGTGGAGACTTACAACGAGGTAATACTGCAATATGGGTTCGTAAGAGCTTACTAACCTTACAGGCTTCACTAGCAATAGGTTTAATCATTGCCTCTATTACCTTGTTAAAGCAATTAACTTACTTACAAAGCTTACCTTTAGGCTATGAAACAACACAAAGATTGGTTATTTCAGAGCTACCTGTAGGCGAAGTATTCACAAAAGAAAAAAATGCCTTAGTTAACCGTATTAGTGCAATTCAAGGCGTACAGCAAACAACAGTTATTGATACCCGTTTAACCGTTTCAATCAATAATACACTTATGCCAACGTGGCCAAATGGTGAAGCGTCTGGCAGCTTAACGCCTGTTGTTGGCGCAAGCTACGATGTTGTAAAAACACTAGGATTAAAACTGGTTGCTGGTCGTGACTTTAGTCGTGAATTTGCTGGTGATTGGGCAAGCCGTGCAAATGGAGTTACAAGTACGGGTACTATTGTGACTGAATCTGTCGCAAGGCAAGCGGGTTACACTAAAATGAGTGACATTATTGGTAAGGTAATTAAAGACTCGGGTCGCGGCGTAGATATGCGTGTTGTGGGTGTGGTTGAAGATGTAAAAGTAGGTAATGCTAAAGATGCCAACTCAAATATTATGTTCTTATGTGGCTTTAACTTTTTATCACCTGTATCAGAATTAATTTTAACGATTGATCAGCAAAACTTGCCTTACATTAAAGCTCAGATCGCTGAAGTATTAGCAAGCTCAGCCAATATCTATGAGCCAAAAATTAACTTACTCGCAGACAACTACAAAACCCTGTTAAAAGGTGATGAGCGAATTTCGAATGTCGTTTTAATTTTTACCGGTCTTGCTGTGTTCTTAACTTGTTTAGGTACCTTTGGTTTGGCTTCGTTTGCAACAGTGCGTCGTCAAAAAGAAGTGGCCGTTCGAAAAGTGCTAGGTGCATCACGCATCAGTATCGTAAATATCATTGCTAAAGAGTTCTTAGTGCTGGTGGCGGTAAGTATTGCTATTGCGTATCCAGTGACTTACTTGTTAGTTGATGATTGGTTAGCAAACTTTAATGACCGCATTGAACAAGCTGTATGGGTGTATTTAGTTGCCGCCGTTGCTGTAGCCACTATTACCTGGGTTACCGTTGCAAGTTTAGCCTTTAAGGCCGCAAGCACCAGACCATCGCTTATCTTACGATATGAATAACAGTTAACTAACTCCCAACTATAAGCCCAGCAATACAGCTGGGCTTTTTATTTTTTAAATGAGTCGCCATAAATGACGACCTACGGTAGGACGTGCTTTAGCGTAAATATAGGGTTAAATGTCTTTGACCTTCACCGCGGGGTTACCTGCTACTAGGGTATTTGCCGCGACATCTTTGGTAACTATTGCCCCTGCGCCAATCACGGCATTATCAGCAACTTTAATACCCGCAAGTATAATAGCGCCTGCACCAATCCATACATTGTTGCCAATGCTAATCGGCGCTGCAAAATTAGCTTTTGCTAAACGCTCGGTTGGGTTTACAGCATGCGATACCGCGAGTATTTGCACATTAGGGCCTATTAAGCAGTCATCGCCTATCGTAATTTGCGCATCAGATAGCGGTGCATCGAGCATAGTACAGTTAATATTTATGAAGGTTCGATCACCTATTTTAATACCACTGCCATAATCACAATGAAAACCCGCTTCTATAACAACCTGCTCTCCACAGTGAGCAAACATGCCTTTTAGTCGTTTTAAATTGCCTTTACTCGGGCTTTTTGCAAATAAACGGCAAATTTCATGGGCATTTTTTCGTTGTTCGAGTAAGGACTTATCGAGGCTATTAAACTCTTTCATGGGGCATATTCATGGTTATATTTGCCAATAGCTTAGCGTGTTGGTGATGAAGATCAAAATTAAAGCTGTGTAGGTTAACGAGTATTCACTTGCCATTTATATTGTTTCGTTTAAAATTCCACAACTTTCGAAACGAAACTTATGTGATTCACTTTATGACAAAACGAAACACTCAACAACGTCGCCATACAATCTTAAGCCAAGTGAATGAACTTGGTGAAGTTGCTGTTGAAGCGTTAGCAGAGCAGTTTCAAACTTCTGAAGTGACGATACGTAAAGATCTGACAGCCCTTGAAAAAAGTGGCTTGTTGCTACGCCGTTATGGTGGTGCCATTGCATTGCCGCAAGAAATCGTTGCAAATAGCAACGAGAAAAGCGACTCGCTTCGCAAAATGGCAATCGCACAGGCGGCTGCAAAGCTTATTAAAGACCATAACCGCATCATCATTGATAGCGGTCGCACTACAGCGGCGATGATCCCTGAGCTTGCTAGTAAGCGCGGTTTAGTGGTGATGACAAATGCTATTAATGTCGCTAACCGGCTGCTTTCATTAGAAAATGAGCCAACACTTTTGATGACCGGCGGAACTTGGGATCCACATTCAGAATCGTTTCAGGGCCAAGTTGCGGAGAATGTTCTACGCTCTTACGACTTTGACCAACTGTTTATTGGTGCCGATGGCATTGATATTGATAGAGGCACTACAACCTTCAATGAATTAGTGGGGCTTAGCCAAGTGATGGCTGAAGCTGCCCGAGAGGTAGTGGTGCTGGTTGAGTCAGAAAAAATTGGCCGAAGAATACCGAATTTAGAACTGCCTTGGCAGCGTGTTACCACTGTTATCACAGACAACAACCTAAGCGCAGATAAGCGCGAGGCGATAACAGCATGTGGTGTACAGCTGATCTGTGCAGAAATTGAATAACCCGTAATAAGACCGACAACACCTTATTACGCATCATTTATGACAACACATACCGCCCAAAGTAGAACGCTTTGGCATGTGCAAAAGGAGAACCTATGTGTGGAATCGTTGGGGCTATTGCAGAACGCCCAGTAAATAAAATTCTTGTTGAAGGCCTTAAACGCCTTGAATACCGTGGCTATGACTCAGCTGGTGTGGCTTTACTTAAAGGTACTGAGCTTAACACTGTAAAAGCAGTGGGTAAGGTTGCTAACCTTGAAGCGGCACTTAACGATGCAGCAGTTAATGGTACTACTGGTATCGCGCATACGCGCTGGGCAACTCACGGTGGCGTAACTGAAGCGAATGCTCACCCACATGTTTCGAATAGCGAAATTGCCCTTGTTCATAACGGTATTATCGAAAATCATGCCAGCCTACGTGATGCGCTTAGAGGCGACGGTTATGAGTTTTTATCAGAAACAGACACTGAAGTTATGGTGCACCTTATTCACCAACTTCGCCAACAACACGATACGCTTTTAGCTGCAGTACAGGCTGCTGTGAAGCAGTTTGAAGGTGCATTTGGTACGGTTGTTTTTGATAAAGCGAACGACAACGAAATCATCGTAGCGCGCTCAGGTAGCCCACTGGTGATTGGTTTAGGTCTTGGCGAAAACTTTATTGCCTCTGACCAACTTGCTCTATTACCTGTTACACGTACGTTTATTTACCTTGAAGAAGGTGATGTTGCTCGTATTACCCGTGACAGTGTAGAAATCTTTGATGCAAATGGTGATGCAGTTGAACGCGAAGTGATTGAATCAAACATTACGCAAGATGCATCAGGTAAAGGCGAATATCGTCACTACATGCTGAAAGAAATTTACGAGCAGCCGCTTGCTGTACGTAACACCCTTAATGGCCGTTTAGTTAATGACACTGTAGCGATTGATGCCTTTGGCGACAGCGCTCAGCAAATCTTTAAAGACGTAAAACACGTGCAAATTATTGCCTGTGGTACTTCATACCACTCAGGTATGGTTGCTCGTTACTGGCTTGAACAATTTGCTGGCGTGAGCTGTAATGTTGAGATTGCTTCTGAGTTCCGTTACCGCGAATCATTTGTACATGAAAACAGCTTACTTGTGACCATTTCACAGTCTGGTGAAACAGCCGATACGCTTGCTGCACTTCGTCTAGCAAAACAGCAAGGTTACATGGCGTCAATGACCATTTGTAACGTACCGGGTTCATCGTTAGTACGTGAATCTGATTTAGCCTTTATGACTAAAGCCGGTGCTGAAATTGGTGTTGCATCAACTAAAGCCTTCACCACACAGCTTGTTGGCTTATTAATGCTAACGGCATCTATTGCCCAAGAAAAAGGCCTAGATCAGAGTGCGATTGTGAATGCAATTAAAACACTTCCTAACAAGTTAGAAGAAGCATTATTGCTTGCAGAAGGGATTGAAGATTTAGCTGAAGAGTTTGCTGACAAGCACCACTCATTGTTCTTAGGTCGTGGTTCACAATACCCAATCGCGATGGAAGGTGCGCTTAAGCTGAAAGAAATTTCATACATTCATGCCGAAGCATATGCAGCGGGTGAGCTTAAGCATGGCCCTCTTGCGTTGATTGATGCCGACATGCCAATCATTGTTGTGGCACCAAACAATGAGCTACTTGAAAAGCTTAAATCAAACGTAGAAGAAGTACGTGCCCGTGGCGGTATTATCTATGTATTCGCAGACAAAGACTCAGCGTTTGAATCTGACGAAACAATGCGTGTAATCAACGTAAACCATGTAGATGACGTGATTGCTCCAGTTGTATATACAATACCGTTACAGCTGCTTTCATACTATGTTGCGGTTATTAAAGGCACCGACGTAGACCAACCTCGAAACCTAGCAAAATCGGTAACGGTTGAGTAAGTTAAGAGTTTTATTTTTATTAAGGCGCAATATGCGCCTTTTTTTGTACTTGCAATTCTGTTAGCTTAAAAAATTACCAATATTTCTTAAGGATAAGTCGTGCGACTATTTAAGTTACTCTGTATTAGTGGTTTTTTACTCTGTACTAGTCATGTAATGGCTCAACCAGCTGCAGATGATGCGGTTACACATTACAGCCAGCATACGCATACTATCGAATCAAGTAATCTTAGTGAGCAACGCACTGTCGTTGTGCAATTACCTAAAAGCTATCAAACACATCCAAACAAAAAGTATCCCGTTATTTATCGTTTGGATGGGGCTGGTAATTTACCATTGATTAATGCCGTGCTAGAGCGCTTACAACAAAATGATCAAGCGCCAGAGGTGATTGTAGTTGCGATTGAAAGCACTAATCGACTTAGAGATTTTTATCCGACAGTGAACAAAGAACCACAAGGGCCTGTTGGTGAAGGCGGTGGTGCAGCAAAGTTTTTAGCTTTCGTAGAGCAAGAACTGATGCCTTTGGTTAATAAACAGTATCGTACCCATGATTATAGAGTTATTGCAGGAGCCTCAGCTGCGGGTGTATTTGCTCTTTATGCTATGCAGGCTGACCCTGAGTTATTTCAAGCGCACATTGCTTATAGCCCTGCGGTATGGTGGAACTATGGCGCCCCGGCTAAAAGTCTAAATACCTTTGTTACTAAAGCCAAAAGCATTAACAGCTATGTATATATGAATATCGGCGAAGAAGCCGGCATTATGCGCGAAAGATACGATGATATGCAGCAAACAGTGCAAAATAGTAAGGTGCAAAATTTGCGCTTTAAGAGCGATGCCTTTGCAGGTGTTTCGCATAACCTAACCTCAGCTGCTGGGGCATTTAATGCGTACCATGGCTTATTTTTATCTAAACATATGCCTTTGAGTGCACTAGGCGATGATGTTTCATCAATTGATGCTTATTATCAACGTTTATCTCAGCAATGGGGCGAGCAAATAGCGCCACCAGACCGCGCTGTTAGGCTGCTGGGTTACAGTTTAACGGATAACCAGCAATTTGAGCGGGCTATTGAGGTGTTTAAGTACAATATTAAAAACTACCCTAAATCAGCGTATGCACTATCAGCTTTGTCATATGGCTATGAAATGCAAGGTAATACTCGCCAAGCATTAGTTCAAATCGAGGCTGCAATCGCTGTTGCCGATGACTCGTATCCCTACCCAGATTACTTAAAAGAGACAAAAACGAGGTTACAAGGGCAGCTATAGTTAAGCTGCCTTAAACAAATCAATGGTCTTGGTGATAATAGCTTAGGGTGTGTAGGGCAAGCGCAAATACATCCGCGCTGTTATCACCATTAACGTTTTTAACCACAGTCACCGCGACAGTAATGCCCGGCACAGTTTTCGCAATCACCGCAGATTGAAAGGCGGCATCAATCGCTTTTGGTAGTTCAGCTGCGCTGCTAACATGAGCTGTATCCTTTTTGAGTAACCTTGCAGTCACTCTTGTTATTATTTTTAAGGCATTTTTAGATTGCTCAAATTTTCTCTAGATGACAACCCATAGGCGCTTAATTGCACATTTTTCACGTTGTGTTAGTTTGGATAAATATTAAACTGCACCAAAAATTTAGAATAAGTGATGTGTATTAGTTTGTATATACAAGTTTGAATATTAGGCATTTAGTAAAAATAAACCCCGCATTGCTGCGGGGTTTTTTTGCTTTTTAACAACCAGTTAAGAATTAAAAGTCAGTCGGTGCTGGTGGCACGGTGAGTGGCTTTTTCGGGTTGTCTTTTAGCTCTTTTAATAGCTCTTCTACGGCACGTTCAATCGATGGATCTTTACCTTGGTAGATTAACTCTGGGCGATCAACCACCTTGATATCTGGAGTGACACCTTCGTTTTCGATGATCCAGTTGCCATCGTTATCTAAAATGCGGAATGTTGCCGCGATAACTTGGCCGCCATCTACTAGGCTTGGGTTACCTGAAATACCAATTAATCCACCCCAAGTACGGGTACCAATAAGCTTACCTAACCCTGCTTGGCGGAAGTAATAAGGAATAGCGTCACCGCCTGAACTTGAGTAACCATTGATCAGCATGGCTTTTGGACCATCATGAGCAAATTGTGGTGTTTTCGTAGGCTCAACACCGCGGCGCTTCCAGTAGTTAAGCGGTTTACGAGCAAGCCAAGTGATCATGTGCTCAGGAATAAAGCCACCGCCATTGTATCGGTCATCAATAATCATGGCGTCTTTGGTGGTTTGCGGCATGTAGTTTTTGAACATGGCGCGGTTACCTTCGTAGGCTGTATTTGGTAAGTGAACATAACCAATACGGCCATTTGATAGCTTATCAACGTAGGCTGCACGAGAGTTAACCCAGTCTAAATAACGCAAACCTTGCTCGCTGGAGACAGGCTTAACGGTAACTTGCCATGCACCTTTGCTGCGCGGCTTACTGTTAAGAACTAACTCAACTTGCTCACCTTGAGTGTTCTCTAGTAGTTCGTAGAAGTTAGCGACGTCTTTTACTGAGCGGCCATTTACGGCAATGATGTAGTCGCCGTTATGTGCTTTTACCCCTGTTGTGCCAAGTGGTGAGCGGAAGTCTTCATGCCAGTTTTCACCTTGGAAGATTTGCTCAATTTTTACGTATCCAGATGGATCGCTGGCAAGTTTTGCACCCAATAAGCCGTGCTTTTTACGCTCTGCTTTTGGCATATCACCCGACTGCACATAAATGTGGCCTGAGTTAATTTCACCTGCGATTTCACTGAGAATGTAATCTAGGTCACTACGGTGTGAGATAGCGTCAGCCATAGGTTGATACTTGGCTAAAATAGCGTCCCAATCTTGGCCGTGATGGTTTTCATCGTAGAACCAATCACGTAATGTACGCCAGCCTTCAACATACATTTGCTGCCATTCAATTTGTGGCTCAATTTTTAAGGTCATGTTACTAAGATCTAGCTTATTCGCTGCTAAGTCTTGTTTTGCTTTAGGCTCAATTAAGCTGTAATCGTTACCCGCATGTACTAACAGGTGCTCACCGTTGCTCGAAATAGTATAACTACGAACCCCTTTCGCCACGGTTTCAAGCTCGCTGTCGTGAGCTGTGCCTATCAATTGTAGGCCACCATTAGCCAGTGTTAGCACGCCACCTTTTACTGCCGTTAAACCACGATAATCTCCAGCTGGCGCATTTAAAGCGGTTACACGCTGCATAAAGTCACTGCTTTGCAGGGTATTTTTAGCTTTCTTGTCGTCATCTTTTTGTTTATCGCTGACGATCGCTGTTTCATCACTTTGTAGTGCGATAAGTGGTTTGATGCTGTCATTTACGGCTGCGGCATAAATACGCGTTGCACGATTAAACATGTAGTCAAACTCGTAGCTGCTAAAGGCTAAGTTAAAGTCGCGCTCAGAACTAAAATACAGGTATTGACCATCAGGAGAGAAAGTTGGGTTTTGCTCATTGGTCATTTCATCCGTTAAGCGAGTCACTTTCTTTTTATCAACATTGTAGTGCCACAGTGAGGCATAGCGGTTTTCATTGTTTTTCACATACACAATGTCTTCGCTATTTGGCGACCAAGTATATTGGCGAATGCCTTCTTCATCGTAGATACTGGTATCAATTTTGTGTTGTTTTCCTGACTTTGCATCTATCCACCAGAGTGTGTGGTTTTTATCTGCAAATAACAGTTTTGAGCTATCTGGTGACCAAATAGGTGTAAAACGCCAAATAGTTCCGTTGCTGGTTAGCTGCTTGGTGGCATTATTTTTACTGCGGTCTTTTAAGTAAATTTCGTATTCGCCACTTTCATCGCTCATATAAGCAATATAACGGCCGTTTGGCGACCAACTTGCGTCAATTTCGCGGCCTTTTGCTGTGTAAGATAGGTTACGTGTTGGGCCTTGTTTAACCGGTACGCTAAATAGCTCACCGCGGGCAGTAAAGAGTGCACGCTTACCATCATGAGAAATCGACATTGAGTCGATAAAGTCACTCACATTTTTTGTGTACGGCATTGCGTATTGACGAACACCAGCAATGTTAATGCTCAGCTTGCTGCTTTTTTGAGTTTTTGGATCAAAGCGATAAAGGAAACCACCATTTTCATAAACAACGGCATTTGGGCCAGCTGATGGCCACAGTACGTCAAAGTCTTTATGGTTGGTTAGTTTTTTCGGCTCAGCGCCTTTTTGGTATTGATACAGGTTAAGGGTGTAATCACGGTCAGATACAAAGTAAATGTTGTCGCCAACCCAAGTCGGTTGCTGATCGGTAGCGCGGTTACTGGTTAGCTGCTCTGAGGTATTGTTTTTTAGATCGTAAACCCAGACATCTTGTGCACGACCGCCACGGGTGCGCTTCCAAGTACGAAATTCACGGTCAATTGGCGTGTAAACATATTTACTACCATCTGGCGAAAGCATGCCGCCGCCGGTTTCTGGAATAGCCAGAGGTTGCTCAAGGCCTCCGTCAGCAGGCACCATGTATGGACGACCCATACGTTTACCCCACGGTGTGCGGTTAGCACGAAATACCACATTTTTGCCATCAGGTGTCCAATCGAGAACACGATAATCAAAACCGCCGCGTGGTGGCATTGGGCCAACATCGTTGTAGTAAGTCAGTTGTTTTAAGCCAGAACCATCGCTGTTAATGACATAAATTTGGCGGCTGCCATTGTACTCGGCTGCAAAGGCAATGCGTTTACCGTCAGGTGAAAACTTAGGGAAGGTTTCAAAGCCAATATGGTCAGTTAAGCGTTTGCTCTCGCCAGTTTGCGTATTAGCAATGTAAATATCGCCACCGTACACAAAGGTAACGTTTTGGTTATGAATATCTGGAAAGCGCAGTAAGCGCGTGTCTTTAGTTTCGTAAGCTGATGCCCAAGGTGCTAGTGTCGCAGCCATGGCCAGTGCCAACGTTGTTAGTTTTTTCATGGGATTACATCCTATTTTGGGAACTGTTACATCATAACTATTCAGTTTTAAATAGCGATGCTGATGCGATGAAAGTCTGTTACAAAATATGAATAAAAAAAGGTTGGCAGTAAATGCCAACCTTTGCGAGCTATGTCATACCATAAAACATAACTTCTTAGTGGTCGTGATCGTCACTTTCTTCTGCAATGCCTAACCAAGTGATGGCGCTAGGTGCAAAAGTCAGTTCAAGATCACCTTCAATTTCAAGATCTTCGATATGTACTTTTAGTACGTGCTGAGCGATAGGGTCAGCAACGTAAGCAAACTCACTATTTTGTGACACAGTCATGCTGAAGTTCATGCCCTCTGGCATCGTTGTTACGTCTTCTTCAGTGATATCTACTTTACCGGCAAGCTCCCAGTGCATGTGGCCGTCGTGCTCATGAGCTTCAAGCACGTTTAAAAAGCCTAAGCTATCAAGCACTAAAAATTGCTCTCCGTTTCCAGAGAATGAGTAAGATACAGCACTTGCGCCTTCATCAAGTTGCCACTCAAGTACTTCCATTTCAGCTTCGCTTGGATTGATACTTACAAATACACCCGATGCAATTGCAATAAAGCTTTCACTACCTTCATGGCCATATAATGTGCCAATACGTGTATCACCTAGCGCATCTATATTGGCGATTTTTTCTGCATGGTATTCATCGTCATGCTGGTGGGCTATTAGTACACCGTCACCACAACCAAATGCTACATAATCATGGTTTTGCGCTGCACCGTGTAAATCTGGGCAAGTAACTTCAAATGTTTGTTCAAGCTCATATTCACCGTCATGAAGGTGGAAAACACCCACTTGATCTGGCAGGATTTTAGCGTTTGAAGTGCTTTCGCTATCAGCACGACGCAAGGTTGCAACTAGGTGCTCGCCACGTGGCTCTGCAACACCATGCATATTGATGTCGTACTGAATACCTGCAAGCGTCTCTGTTTCGTTTGTAATATCGTTATCAGTTAACACTTCTACTGAGGCAACTGTACCTGCGTCGGCATTACCATCGTAAAACACGGCCATTTGGCCATCATGTTTAACGATGTGAGTAGGGCGGCTGCCAGTTGTTAGCTCGTAGTCACTAAATGCTGGACCTTGTTTATAGTCATGTAAATGCTCGCCATGATCTTCACGCCATAAACCGCCATCGATAAAACCTAAGTAATCTTGGTTACGGTTAGCAATAACCGCATAACGGTAGCTTGGTGAAACATTTAGTGAGCTTGATTCATGAGTAAGCGAAAACGTTTCTAGTAACGAGTCGTCATCTAAATCAAAAATATTCGCTTCGTTGCTATCTGCTGCTAAAACCGCTAAACGACCCATTGAGTCAATGGTATAGCCATCGTCATGATCGTGATCATGGTCATCACCACCGTCGTCTGGAACCTCAATAGGATCTTTCTCAACAATATTTGTTTCTGCATCACCACATGCGGTGATCAGGGTGCTACTAATTGCCAGTGCCAATAGTTTTAATCTAAATAAGTGTGTCATGTAGGTTTCCTTTATTTGTAATTTTGTTTTAGAAGTAGCCGCGAACACCAAGCGCAAAACTGCGCCCAGGACGTGGTGCAATATCTTTTAAGAATGAGCTATGAACGCGGGCTTCTGTGTCCGTTAAGTTAGTGCCTTTTAGGTAAAGTGAGACGTCTTGGTTCAATACCGATAAGTCATAAGAAATACTGGCATCAACAAGGGTGTAGCCGTCTGTTGTGGTTTCTTGTTGTGCTATGCGGTCTTGCTCTTGGTAGCGCGTAACGTGAATATTTGCCGTTAGATTCTCTGTTTGATAGCTAAACTCAGTACCAAAACGCAGTGGTGGAGTACGCGGTAAATCTCCGCCGTCTTTTAGACGCGCGCGTACATAATCAGAGAATAAGTCGACTTTAAATTCGTCGGTTAACTGCCAAGCAACTTGCGCTTCAAAACCATGTAAAACCACGTCGTCTGTTTTAAATAAATAAACCGGTAGTTCAGATGAATGATCGTGCTCATCTTCGTGAGCATGTTCATCGCCATGGTCGTGATCATGGCCACTTTCTGCGTATAGGCCTGTGTTGACCTGGTAATAATAGTTATCTACTTGGTTGTAAAAGGCATTGAAGATAAAGCCAATATCACCTTCGGTTTTACGGAATGTCAGGTCGATATTATTTGCTGTTTCTAAGTCGATAGCCTCTTCTGATAGCTCAAAATGATCATCATGAGTATCGAATAGCGCACCAACTTCATAAGTTGCAGTACCAATGTGTGGGCCGAAAGATAACAGCTCAGAAGCAGATGGAGCACGTTCAGAACGCGATACCGATAAACCTAGGTTATAACCCGGTGTAAAATCCCATACCACCCCTGTTGATAAACTTACTGGTGTAAACTCTTGGGCGACATCAAATACACGTGTGTAGTTTGATTCTTCGTGTCCATGATCATGACCGTGGTCGTGCTCATCACCGTCTTCATCATGTGCATGGGCGCCAATGTCTGGTAAAAGCACATTGTTAGCATCAATAGTAACTCGCTCAACACGGCCACCTAATTGCACTAAAAAATCGCCAAAATGCTTTTCTTCCATAATTGCAAAAGCAATACTTTCAGTAACCGACGGAGGAGTGAAGGCTTCAGAGCCTTGTGCTTCTACATCACTTTTTTTGTAATGAAAGCTAACGCCACCATTCCACTCATCAAATTGGCTATGCAGAATGTCAACGCGCAGCTCATTGGTTTCGTTTTTGAAGGTTGTGCCTACTACGCCGTGTTCTATTTCAGCGTGTTCGTAGTCAGTGTGGCCCGCACGTAAGTTAATTTTGCTTAGCCATTCACTGTCGATATTGTATTCACCAAGCAGCTGAACTTTGGTTTGTTCAAGATCAGCAAAAACGGCTTCTTCTTCGCTGTGCTCTTCTTCATGGTCATGTCCTTCATGCTCTTCTTCTTCACCATGAGTATGGCCAGGAATACCGTATTGGCGGTTAAACTGCTCAACCGCAACACCAAGGTAACCTTGCTCAAATAAATAGCTAGTGCCTAAAGTAAAGCCATCTGAGTCTTCATTACTGTTTTCTACTACGTACTTTGAGCTGCGCTCTGTTTCGTCAATATCGGCGGCAACAGGTACTTCGTAATCGTCTGATTCACGCCAGAATGCATCAGCATAAAAGGCAAATGACTCTGTCCCTGTGGTGGCATTAAACGAAGCAACTTTTTGCTCATCTACAGAGTTATGTTCTAGGTTCCATTCACCACGTGTTGTGCTGTCTGTTGGTACTCGACTATCAACTACGTTGACGACACCACCAATTGCACCGCTGCCATAAAAAAGAGTTGCTGGGCCACGTAATACTTCAATTTGCTGCGCTGTTGATGCTTCCGATGCCACTGAGTGATCAGGGCCAACACGTGACACATCACTTACATCTAAGCCATTTTGCGTAATTAAAACACGTGGGCCGCTCAAACCACGGATCACAGGCGTACTGGCAACCTTGGCATGAAAGTTTGTGTTAACGCCCGGTAGTTTTTCGAGGCTATCGCCAAGCGTTGATGCTTGTTGGCGTCTTAATTGTTCGCCAGATAACACACTAACAGGTGAGGCAGATTCCATTGCCGACATATGAATCGGCGTTGCTTCAACATCAATCACTTCAATCGGTGAGCGCTTTAGATTAAAGGTTGCGCTGTGGTCTTGGTCATTGGCAAGTGTGATATCTCGATGTAAGTGAGCATAACCTGGCGCTGAAATATGCAGCTCTTTTAAGCCGTTATTTAAGCCGCTGATTTCAAACTCACCTTTGTCGTTAGTTGTTACTTTTTGATCAGAGCCTTCAAGGTCAACTGTGGCATTTGCAACCGCTTTACCTTGGTTATTTAACACAACGCCTTTGATTGATTGCGCCAAGACACTGGCTGGTAATAACGTCGCTATGACGACAGCTATTTTTGATATGTTATTCATTAGTTACCACTCTTTTAGTACGTTATAATGTATCAATTGTGCTTTAATTGTTATAATGTATCAAGTGTGAATCGATGAATGAGTTTTATTCTTTTTTGTAACAGCATATTTATAGTGAGGTAAATGGAGTGGTTCGGGTTATGAAAGCAGCAAAGTTGGCAGTGATATGCTTTATGGTTGGATGTATTTTTTCAGCTCAAGGGCATCAACACCATCATCATTCACATGGTGAGGGAGTGCTTTTTGTGGTTCATGATCAAGACAAATGGCAGGTTAAGTTCATTTTACCGGCTGGAGATATTTTTGGCTTTGAGCATCAGCCCGAGACAGCTGAGCAAAAGCAAACTATTAAAAAAACATTAGCCAAATTAGAAAATTCACAGCAGCTAGTGACATTTAACGGCGAATGTAAGCTTATTCATGCTAAATTTGAAAACCCATTTGAGCATCACACTCATCATTCACATCAAGACCTTGAAGTTGAATACTCGTTTAGCTGCGATAAGCCCGTTTCTAAAGTCACTGTGACTTTATTTACATGGGCTGAAGCCATATCTGTTATCGAAGCGCAGTGGATCACAGAGCAAGCGCAAGGGATAGCAGAGCTGACAGCTACAAAACCTTATATTGAGTGGCCGCTATGAATAAACAGCGATTAACCAGCACACTTAATAAAGCAAAGCAGGTTTGCCTTGAGCATGGCAGAAAATTCACCATTCAGCGCAAGCAAATACTGCAAATTTTACTAACCACAGACGTGCCGCTATCAGCATACGAGTTGGCCAGTTGCTACAAGCTGCGCACAAGCTCTAGTGTATCTGTTATGTCTGTTTATCGAATCTTGAGCTTTTTGGAGTCGATAAACCTTGTTCGCAGGCTTAATAGTGCTAACAAATATATTGCTTACGGTACCGACAGTGAGGTTTTTAAGCGTGAGATTTCTTTGTTTTTGATTTGCCGTCATTGCCAAAAAGTTGAGACTTTAGCGGTTTCACAAAGTGATGTTGCAAAGCTTTTCCCTCACTTTGCTGATGTGGGCTTTACCTCACAAACAAAGCAATTTGAAATGATGGGGGTATGTAGTGAGTGCCAAGCTAAACTTGCTTGATGCACTTTTTATAATTCATGTGTTCTATTTTTTAGGAATTTTTCAGTGAAATTACAATTAATGATGGATAAGTTTGCCATCGGGTTATCAGCTATGTGTGCGATTCACTGCTTAGCTGTGCCAGTATTATTAGTTTTATTACCAAGTGCCGCTGCACTGGGTTTAGGTAACGAGCAATTTCATTTTTGGATGTTGGCAGCAGTGTTGCCAAGTAGCTTATTAGCGCTATTTTTAGGGTGTAAAAAACATAAACGATATCAATTATTTATACTGGGGGTTGTGGGTCTTGCTCTATTATTGTCGGCTGTAGTATTAGGCGAAAATATCATTGGTGAAGCTGGTGAGAAAGTGCTGACCTTATTAGGGTCGTTATTTGTAATTGCAGGGCATTGGTTTAATTTTCGCTTATGTAATAAAAAAGTAGATGACCACTGCCCTTGTCCTAGCGAACAGCGATAGGTTGCAGAATAAAATTGAGTAATGAGTGTTTAACTGATGACTTTAATTGGAGAGCTTTTTAATAGTCAGATACTTGAATTAGTGTTGATGATAACGATTGCAGCGGTGATCACCGCCTTTATTCCCGCAATAGAAGCTTATAAGCAGGCCCTACATACAAGCTTGTCGGCCAATAAGTGATTGACCAACACGCTTGTTCAGTAAAACTGATTTACTTGTAGAATACTTCTACAGTCCCTTTTACTTTTAATAGTAAAGGTTGGCCGCGGCGATCAAGCGCTTTTGGTGAAGCGATTTTGATCCAGCCTTCGCTGATATTGTATTCTTCAACGTCAAAACGCTCTTTGCCGTTAAGTTTTACACCAATTTCATGCTCGAAAACTTCTTCCACATAAAATTTACTACGTGGGTTGATAGAAAGTTGGTTTGGTAATTCTGGTTTTTGTGTATCAGTCATAGTCGCGATCTGCATTGAATAAATTGTGCGCCATTGTAGGCAATAGCTGGCATTGGCTCAAGTATCTACATGGCAATTTTATTGTTTACTCGCAGGCTTGTTCTGAATGCTCTTCACGCATGGCTATGGCTTCACTCTTTTGTCGAAGTCGTGTGTTAAGCAGTAGTCAAAATGACGGGTTAAAAATTAGCAATAAAATGCATTGTTATACTATAACCCATTTTTTATTTATGTTATTTTATAACAAATCATTTTGCTTAATTTCTACAATCAGACCTTATGAAGTACTCAACACTAAGTTTAGCTTTAGCTGCGACGTTTGCAGCGAATACCCATGCAGCTGATAACAGCGATATCGAAACAATCACCATTGAACATAAACAGGCGTTTCGTGGTGATATTCCAACAAAAGATTTACCGCAGTCGATCACCACATTAAGTAAAGACATGATGACTGATAACGGTATTACTAAGTTTCGTGATGCACTGGATTTTTCTGCCAGCATTACTCGCAAGAATAATGGTGGCGCGCTGTGGGATAGCTATTCAATTCGTGGTTTGTCGGGTAACGAAAATATGCCGTCTGGGTATTTAGTTAACGGCTTTAGTGGTGGACGCGGCTTTGCAGGCCCGCGTGATGTGTCAAACATTGAATATATCGAAGTATTAAAAGGGCCGGGCTCAGCACTCTATGGCCGTTCAGAGCCGGGTGGTACCGTAAACATTATTACTAAAAAGCCCCAGTTTTATCAGCAAGGGCAACTTCAAGCTGAGTTTGGTAGCGATGATCACAAGCGTATTCAAGGTGATTACACTAACGGTCTAAGCGATGATTTAGCATTTCGTATCAATGGCGCATGGCAAGATAGCGATAGCTTTAGAGATTATGTGCACCACGACAAATTCGTGATTACGCCTTCGCTTTATTATCAAATCAACGATAACTCATCGCTGACCTATGAGTTTGAGTATGTTGACCAACAGCAAATGTATGACCGCGGTATTGTGGTGTTAAATGGTGATTTTGATACCGTGCCTGAGTCACGCTTTTTAGGTAACCCAAATGATGCACCAACCAAAGTGCACTCGCGCGGTCATCAATTAAATTACAGCAACGATCTAAACCAAGATTGGAGCCTGTTATTAGGTGCTAGTTACCGTACTGCAACGTTAACGGGTTATTCGTCAGATGCTGAGCTGTCACCATCACGTCAGTCATTATTTGATGATGGTAGAACTTTAACTCGCCAGCACAGATACCGTGACTATGAGTCTGATGATTTATCGCTGCGTTTTGAATTAAGCGGTCACTTTGATGTTGCCGGTATCACCAACCATGTATTGATTGGTGTTGACGGTTACGACTATGAACTGCGTACAGGGCTTTATCGCTACCGTGGTGGTAATGGCACTTACACCATTGATATTTATGAGCCAGAGTACAGCACCACTGAAGGCCCTGAAGTAAGCATGCAGTACGAAAATAACGAACAGCAAAATGCGTACGGTATTTACCTGCAAGACCAACTAGATCTAACCGATAACTTAAAAGTGATGTTAGGTCTGCGTTTTGATGAAATTGAACAAGACATCTTTGAAACTAAGTCTGGTGTTGCATCAAACAGCAAAGAAAACCGCATTAGTCCACGTTTTGGTGTAGTTTACGCACTTAATGACGACATTAACCTTTACTCAAGCTATTCAGAAGGCTTTTTACCACTGAGTGGCACCGATGCCGAAGGTAATCCATTCGGTTTTGAAGAAAGCGACTCGTTTGAAGTGGGTGTTAAATTTAGCTACGCCAATATCAGCGGTACACTTGCTTATTTTGATGCAAGCAAGAGCAACATGCTGGTGGCAGATCCAGTAAATGTGGGTTATTCAACACCTGTAGGTAAAGCAAATAGCACGGGTTTTGAGTTAGATTTAACAGGTTCATTGGGTGACAATACCGAGTACACCCTATCTTATGCCTATGTGGATGCCGAGACTGCAACAGACAGTCTAAATGTTGACTGGTTAGTGCCAATTCCTAAGGGCAGTCCACTTGTGAACGTACCAAAGAATAATCTTTCGATTGGCTTAAACCATGATCTAAGTCTATTCGCACAAGACATAAAGATTGGTGGTCATTATCAATATGTGTCTGACCGTTTAGGCGACCCAGCTGATCTCACCTTCCGATTACCTAACTATCAAACTGTTGGTTTATTTGCTAAATGGCGAGCGACTGAACGTACAACGGTATCACTGAATGTTGATAACGTGTTTGATGAACAGTATATCGCCAGTTCTTACAATGCATTGTGGGCTTACCCAGGGGCGCCGACACAGTTTAAACTTGGCGTAAGCTATGACTTCTGAGCAAGTTAAAAGCCGTATACACAGTATCGACATCATGCGTGGTGTCGTTATTCTGCTGATGTTACTTGATCATGTGCGAGAGCGGTTTTTCTTGCACATGCAGGTGGCCGATCCCATGGTGGTTGATACCACTTCGCCGGGGCTTTTTTGGAGCCGCTTTGCGGCGCACTTTTGTGCGCCAACCTTTATCTTTTTAACCGGTTTGTCGGCGTGGCTTTATAGTCATCCAGCAAGTGGAGTAGCGCGCTCAGTACGAAGCTTTTTAATCAAGCGAGGGCTATTTTTAATCGCCCTCGAAGTGACCCTGATTTGTTTTTCGTGGATGGGTTATTACCACACTATTTGGCTACAAGTGATGTGGGCGATTGGCCTTTGTATGCTGGTGTTAGCAGCATTGATTAAGCTGCCACGCAACCTATTGCTGGTGCTTGGTTTAGTTATTGTATTTGGTCACAACTTACTGACTCCAATCAGCTTTACTCCCGATGAGTTTGGCTACTCGCTGTGGACGATTTTGCATGACCGAGGCTATCTATCACAAGGCGGTTTAATCGACGTTAAAATTAGCTACCCAGTGCTGCCTTGGATTGGCGTTATCTTATTGGGTTACTGTGCAGGTCCTTTATATGCGCACACCCAATCGGCAGATTCGCGTAAACGAGCATTACTGCTGTTAGCCCTGTTATGTGTGGCATTATTTGCGCTGCTGCGTGGTTTTAATATTTATGGTGAAACCTTACCGTGGCAAACATTTAGCAACACAACCGAAACCATGATGTCGGTGTTTAATGTGACTAAGTACCCACCGTCACTGAGCTTTTTGCTGATCACGTTAGCAGGCATGTTTGTTGGCTTATGGTTATTTGAAAGACCACTCAACCGCGTTACGAATGCGCTACGTGTATATGGCTCTGTGCCTATGTTCTTTTATATTTTTCACCTCTATGTACTGCTGTTTATGTATCAAATAGGCATGCTGATCTGGGGGGCAAATCAAGGGCAATATTTAGGAGTCAGTGATATATCAGGTATTTGGTTTATTACTTTATTGCTGGCAATAGGGCTTTATTGGCCAACCAGGAAGTTTAGTGAATACAAGCGTAAGGCTAACAAGCCTTGGTTAAAGTATTTATAACGAAAAATGCCGATATGCTAAGCATATCGGCATTACCTACTTACTATCCTAATTAACTAGTCCTTAGTTAATTCGAGATTTTTTACGACGAAGTGCCATCAGTGGTGCAACAGCTAGTAGTAACCAGCCGAATGAACCGCTTGATGATTTCTTGTCTTTTTCAATTTCTGTCTCTGGGATTACTGCCTCAGGGAAAGTACAGCTACCATTGTCAGTATTGGCGCTTTCATCATAGTTAGATGCTGAACTGTCAGTACAGCCAAGCTCTTCACCATCAGACATTACCGATAATACAAATGAACTCATTGCTGCATCAGTTGGGTTAACGCTGTCGCTAACTTTTACTGTTACGTCAATGTCACCATGGAAGTTTGCCGCTGGCGTGATAGTCACAGTGCTACCTGAAGTGTGACCAGATACTTCATAAGTGAAGTTTTCACCTAACACCTCGATTTGGTTGCTCACTTGGTTTTCGTCAGCATAAAGCACGTCAAAACTAATCGTTTCGTTCTCTGCGACCGACATATTAGTTAAGCCTGCCATTTCTAGGTTACCGATAACTTCAAGCTCAAGGGTGATGGTTTCATCATCTGCACCTTCTAAGCCGTTCACTAAGGTTAGTTGGTGAGTTTGGTTTGCTGCTTGTTCACCAATATAAGCCTGGAATTTTACGTCAAACTTAGAGATTTCAGGGCCTGTGTAGTCAAGACACACAACTAGGTCGTCGTGTAAGACTTCATCCATATTATTAAAGCCTAGCTTGTTACCGATATTTAAATCGATGGGTATGTCACCACTTATGAAGGCTCTGCCATCAGCGGCTTTTAGGCCAATAGAGCCCTGAGCATCGGCTAGATTAATATTGTCATACGCAAATAGTAGCTCATACTCACCTGGTTCATAATCAATCCCCATTCGCATAAACATCTCTACATCAATAAGTTGACCTTCGGTGTTGCTGCGTTGAATGTTATCCCATTCAAGTACTAACCACTCACGTGAAACTGTGTAAGTAGGGGTGATACCCGCATTGGCATCATAATTACCATAACCACCGTCCACACGCTCTGGGATCATGTTGTCACCAACCCAGAAAGGAGCGATAAGGTATGGCGGCGGAGGCGGCTGAGTGTAACCTTCTGGTAGGTCAACATGAAATGGTGATGTGCGACCTTGCGAACCAAATGTTACTAAGCCTGCGGGGTTGAGCTTTATAGCATCAAAGTGATACTTATTAAAAAATGGAAATGACACATCTAGATCTGTGTTCATTAGTTCTTTAAACGAGTACTCAAACTCATTGTAATATTGACCTTCAACTCCCTCAAGTGTTCGCCAGCCAAGTTCTCTTAGCTCTAAATAGTGAGGATCAGGCGAATGAGCCGCGGTTAATGAGCACATTTCATCGGTGATATTGGTAGTAATATTATAATTTCGGCCTACATCTTTTGTGGTTTCTTGTATGCCTACTAACGAAAGCATATTGTTATCTAACACTGGTTCAACAGGCGTTGAGTGTGTTGCAACAAGGCTATCAGGTATTATATTGATCCCATTAGGGAATTCTGTATTGAGCGCAAATTGACGTGCTTCATCCTCATTATTGGCAATGACACTAATTTCAAAGTCGACTAAATCACCGACAAATGTTTTTTCTTTGCTCGCCTTAAAAGTAACGTCCTTATCAACTTGCTCGATGATCACTGGTACAAAACCAAGATTGCCAATATCTTCTGGATTACTACCGATATCAAAGCCACCGAAGTAGATATCTCCTACTTCCATATCAGGTAAATTGTATGCAAGGTCAAGCTCAAAGTTATCGTAACCTGCTACGCTACTTGGTCCTGTAACAGTAAGTGAGCCATTGTCAGAGGTTGTAATTGCGGTTGCAAATGAAACTTCTATTCCTTCATCTACTTCATCGTAATCGTAGTTTTGCAAGTTCATATACAGAGTAAAATATTCACCTGCTTCAGGGTCTACAATGTTACAGAAGTTAGTTAGGGTGTAGCTAGTTGACATACATAGCGTTTCTTCAAAAGACGCAATGCCATCACCATTACTATCTTTACCCATAAATACCAATACGCGAGATTGTTCATTCATAACACTGGCACTCAGCATTTTTGCGTCTTCTGGTACAGTGGTCCACTGAATGTGGTTGTTGTTTACAGCTTCACCGTCGACATCAACGCTATCGAATGGGTCGCCTGGTGTGGTGTCGTTGAATAGGTGTACGGTTTCAACTTGGCCTTTTACTAAGCCGTACGATTGTGTGGTTAGGTTGCTGATTTCACCCGTATTGAAAGGTCCTACTTTCATTGTCGCAGAGCGTCGGTGTGCGTCAATTTGAATAAATTCAGGTAAACCGGTGTCACCGGCAAATGTCCACACTGGCATCTCTAGAATCGGTGACTCAGGGTTATTAGAAGTCATGACGACTTGACCTTGATTGCCCGTGTAATCAATTAACTCTTGCGGCGTTGCTTGTTGGCTTGCTTCCACAGTAACAATGATACTTTGTGTTTCGCCAGCCCTGATATCAAAGCTGCTTGGCTCCACCGTTATTTTGCTGTTACCAATCCAATTTTCGGTATGTAGAGTCCAGCTTGCGTCTTCAGTTGCTGTAAAGGTTCTGATAAATGTACATTTAAAGCCGCAGTCATTATCAACCATGTAAGCCGTGTTTAATGCTTTTTCGCGGCCACCAAGACTTGGGTTTGCTGCAGCCATGTTAGCAATGCTTTCATCAAGCAATAAGCCTGTTTTATCTGCTCGCTCAACTTGCATTTTACCCGCACCCATGTCAGCAAGTGCTGCATCAAAGCTATCGTCTGCATAGTTGTTTAAGTATTGAGCAACTCCTAGCTGATTATTTGCAGTTAACATCAATGCAGATTGAATTTGCATTGGCGACCAGTCAGGATGAGATTGTTTTAACAATGCTGCCGCGCCTGCAACGTGTGGGCTCGCCATTGATGTACCAGACATAGATTGCCAATCTGAAGTTGCAGGATTATTTGTAAACGGTTGATCGTCTGATGATGGTGCGTAAATATCGACCCCAGGGGCTGCTACATCAACGAGTAAAGTATCAAAGCCAAAGTATGATGGACCACGACCAGAGAAATAAGCAATGCGGTCTTTATCCACTGCGTCTACGGTGCCCTCGGTTGCTTCAATGGTGCCTACGTGGCTGTCGCCTACGCTCAACCATTCTAGTAAGCTTGTACCATCAACATTTTTAATATGTATTGTAGGGATTGGGTAGGAAATAGAAGGAATAGTATAGCGATCATAAAAGGCACTTTGGTTATACACGATGAGGCCTTCAGCACCGCCTGCTTGTACATTTAATGATTTAGAATATAACGGATAAGAGCTGCGCTTACATACCACAATGACATCTTGTGCGCTTTCGTCAATAGCGGTTGCAGGATTATCAACTAAATCAAATGTACCTTCAGGGAATGGTTTGTCACAGTTAGCAAGTGCATAGCTAGAACTTTCATTCGGATTTTCAAAATCAGTCGCAGCAACAATTAAACCTGTTAACTCGTTAAAGTTGACACCAGCACCTTCAAAAGGACCAGGCGCTGAATTATCACCACCAGTTAAGTTTTTGAGTTGTTTATTGCCAAAGTTAACTTTGCTTGCAGGACTATATGCTGCAACAGTGGTAACCCAAGGAGAAGAGTGATCGGCTGTTGAATACTCAGGGCCGCTGTTACCTGCCGCTACAGCGACAAATACACCACTTTCGGCTGCATTCATGAACGCTTGCTCAATTGGATCGCTCCATGGATCTTCTTCAAGACCGCCTAATGAAGCATTAAGTACATCAACATTATCAATAGCAGCTTGTTCAACGGCGGCTAAAATAGCGCTTGTTGGACAGCCTGCGTATGGGTCGCCAGAATTACCCGGCCAACATACTTGATATGAAATGATATTGGCATGGGGTGCCATACCTGATACTTGCGGGAAAGTTACATTGGTTTCTAAACCTGGTGATTGGCTTTCATACTCAGTCAGTTTGTAAGGAATATCGTATAGGATATTACCCGCTGCTGTACCAGCAACGTGTGAGCCATGGCTATGATAGTCTTCACCATTTTCTGGGCGAGTCTCTTCAAATACCGAATCCACATAAGCTGCGGTGATCTCGGGATAAGAATAAACACCAATTAGCTTGTCGTTACACAGATCAGCAAATTCAGCGGTTGCACAGTCACCCAGGTACTTGTCGCCTAGTGGGTTGGTGTGAGTGTAGCCATCGCCGCCTACTGCTGCGAATGATGGGTGATCGGTATTGATACCTGTATCTATGATACCTACAACCGTGCCTTCACCTTTGTTGCTGCTAGGATTGCTAGCACTTGCGCTCCAAAGTGCAGAAGCACCTGTTTGCTCAATGGTATTAAAGGTATTTAGGCTGTAGATTTTTGAGCGAGTGATTTTCTTCACGCCAGCCACTTTAGCTAGGCGCTTCGCTTCATCTTGTGTCATTTTGGTGGTGAAACCGTTTAATGTCACATTAAATGTGCGCTCAACATTTAGTTGTAAGCCTTGTTGGCTCATTGCTGTATTAACAACTGATTGGCGCTTACTTGCTAGGTGGTTAGCGTAAGTTGCAATAGCAGGCTGCGCCATATTAAGCGTTGAGCGCGTTGTTGCTTGTTGCGTTTGCATTACCACATCTTTAGTGCTCGCAAGCCCTTTAACACCACCTTGGTAAGTCGAAATTGGTGCGTCGTCTAGTTGCACGATATAAGTTTGAATACCACTAACATCTTTCTCTGGTGTGAAAACGCGGCTTTGTTTTTTAACTGTGTTGTTAACCTTGTCTTCCCACACAAATTCATTGCTAACGGTTTGCTTTGGCGCATAGCCTGCCGGCTGTTCTGGCCATACTTGGTCATTTAGCGCAGCAGCAGACGTACCTACACCTAAGTAAAGTGCAGATGCGACCATCACTGATACTTTTTTCATATTGAACATGTGATCTAACTTCCCATGGATTTTATTTTTTTGGGGCAATTCCTAGCGGAATAGCAAGTTGGCTTGTAGTTATATGAATTGAAACACAAACTAAATGTTATGATATAACAAATCTTTTTAGCCAACAAACGAGCGGTTTTGGCGAAAAGCTATAAACATTGGGTTTTTCGCTTAAAAACCTTGCTGAATGGTTAAATATGTATGTGTTTTCATCAATAAAACGTGAATAAATGGTTCACTTTGATACAGATTGATACATTTCTATAAAGGAGAGGCGGGCCTAAATAGGATACTTGCTCTTGCTCCGCTTAAGGTTTGTGCGTTATCTAAGCTAAATTTTGCGTTATTCCATAGGCACAGTTGCTTAACGATTGATAAGCCTAGGCCAACACCTTGGTAGCCTGTTTGGTGCACCGAAGCGGTTTTTGAAAATGGCTGCATAAGGCTGACGCGCTTGTGTTCTGGGATCCCCGGACCATCATCTTCAATCACTAACAAAGTGCCGTTTTTGCATTGTGAAAGCTTGATAAGAATTTGCGTTTTAGCAAAGCGAACCGCATTCCCGAGTAAGTTTTGCAATAAGCGTTGAAAGCTTTGTTTATCAACGCAAATTGCTGTTAATTCGCAGTCAAGACGAATAGCCAAAGGACAATAGCTTTGGAACTTAGTAATGCAGGGCTGTAATAGTTCGTCTGGGCAGTAGTCTTTCACTAGCAAGGCGGGTTCACATTGTTCAAGCTCGGCATAGGTTAAAAACTCTTCGACTAAAAGCTCAAGTTCAATAATGTCTTGCAACACACTGTGTCGGTAAGCGTTGTTATCAACGACTGCTTCGAGGGCGAATTTAGCCCGTGATATAGGCGTTGGTATGACTCCCACAGTCAAGTTAAACGCACTGATCCTTGCCTAACTTTTTAAGCCATAATTTCTTCAGCTCGAATTAGAGCGAGTTAATACATAGGATGAAGCAAGTAATGTCGTCGGTTTT